>JAYSPJ010000749.1:0-1773 GCA_043722155.1 Bradyrhizobium sp. | reverse complement strand
GCGATAAGGTACGTCGCGAAGTATTCGCGATCCCATTTGTCGGGCCATCGAATGCTCACGAAGCAGTAACAATTGTAGATGTCGTTGTCGCCTTCGGTGATGACAAAAATTCGAGCGCCGTCGCGCTTGCGATAGTAGGCAAACTCGCAGCGTCCGATGCCGTCGGAGCAGTGCAGGATTTCGGGCCACCTCTCGCATACACCCGGCCCCCCGCCCGTTCCTGGATATCCACAACCCGCAAAAGCATCCTGAGCCCGCTTGAGGACGCGCGCCGGTTCGAACCCCAGCTTGATCATCCGCGCGCGGACGATGGGATAGTGGGTGTCCTTGCGAAAATGCGGAAGCGGTTCGGCGGACTTGGCGGTCTGAGCCAGGAGGGTCAGCGCGGCGAGAGCTGCAAGGGTGAGGCGCATGGGGTGGTCCAGACGTGTGTGGCCACACTATCAGAATGGGATGAGGTCGGGAAGACGTTGTTCCGCGAATGTTCCATGCTGGATGATCCAGCGGGCTCAGCCGCAAGGTGTCCACGAGCGCCACGAACAACACGAACTTGCAGGGTGAAACGCGCTGACGCGCGGGCTGATTCCCGTGCCGCGACGTCCATAAACCTAGACACGAGAAGGAACCCCCATGCCGCTCGATGACAGCGACCCGTACTGGGCCGCGCGCTTTCGCATGACTCCAGATCAGATGGACGCGCTGCGCCGCAAGGCGGAGGCGACGGTTCGGGAGGGCTATCACGCCACGACGCGGGCAATGGCCGAAGCCGGCGAGGCCGCGCACCGGTTTGGCGATCAGGCCGGCGCGGCGGTAGACCGGTTCAAGGTCGGGGTGCAGGCCGAGATCGACAGCGCTCTGGGGCATCCGTCGGCGCCGACGCCTCGCTCGCTTCCCGTCCAGGCAGCCCCGGTCGCGCCGACGGCGCCCAGCAAGCGCGACCTGGCCAGGGCAAATGGCGCGGGGATCCTGCTGGATCGGATCGCGGCAGGCGAGGTCGCGGGCCACCCGGTCGAATACGACACGACCTACGGCTTCGGTAAGTACGACCCTCCAGGCTGGAACAAGCCGATCAGTCAGATGACGCTGGACGAAGTCGGGCAGTTTCAGGCGCAACTGCACGCAAGAAGCGGGCATGCACCGGTCGGTAAGTATCAGATCCTGCCCGCGACGATGTCGGGCTTGAGGACGCAAATGAAGTTGAGCGGGGATGCGCTTTTCGACGCCGGAACACAGGAGCAGATGGGCCGAGAGTTGTTGAGGCGCAGAGGCTGGGACGCCTACCTCGAAGGTCGCATCTCGCGCGACCAACTTCAGGACCGGCTGGCTGCAGAATGGGCATCGGTGGCGATGTCGAACGGTCGGTCAAGGTATCCTCAACCGGTTGGAACGACTTCCGAGGAGGTGCGGGCGGCCATCCGGGAGGCCGAGACGGAGGCTCGACGCTTCAGGGCTTTGGGCGCCGCAGATGCGACTTCGGACCGGCGATGACGAGCCGATCAAGGTCCCGCCAGTCGGAGGCGTCGGGCCAGCGCATACCCATGTAAGATGGATAGGCGCCGGTATCTTCGCTGTCGCCATAGGCCCCGACGAGCACGGGCGCACCGTCGGAGACCCGCACGAAAAGATAGAGACAGGGTCCATCCGCCGCACACATCAGAACCTCGGGCCGCCGCTTGCAAGACTTTGACAGGTTGTAGTCGCAGGACGCGATCACGTCGTCTGGTCGTTTCAGGATCGGCTGAGGGCGAAAGCCGGCGGCGCGCATGCGACGCA
>JAYSPJ010000748.1:0-3670 GCA_043722155.1 Bradyrhizobium sp. | reverse complement strand
CGAGAACGGGAACCCGACCATTGCCACGGTGCACAAGGTGCTTCACGCGGTTGGGTTGCGGCTCAGCGTCACGCCCGCCTAAACCCAAGTTTTCCGCCTGCCGCTCCCGGTGGCCAGCGCTCGACCAAGTGCTCGACTTGCTTCGAGCGCACGCCGGTCGCGCGCAGATGCCGGAAGCCATCCTCGTCGAGCTGGTTCGCGATCCAGGTCAGGATGCTCTCTCGATCATGTTGCGTGGCGAACGAACCATCGCGGTTGCGCTGGCACAGGTTCTTGAAGTCGTGGCTGAGGTCACGCATGGCGCGCCTCGCTTTGCCTGGGCATGGTCGTTTCCTTTCATCCGTTCCGTTCATCGAGCTGCAAGGTCTTTGTACTGCGCGGTGCCAAGGGCTTCGGTAAGTGTTTCTGTCCATCCCGCACGCCGCAGCGCGGCGGGAATCACAAGGGACGCGGGACACCACTCCCGTTTGTGCAAGGTTCTTTACTGCTCGCCGGCGTTGCACGCGCTACTGGCGCCGCGCGCCGTGCCTGTGGGCACAACACACGCGGGGACCATTGACCCAGGGTCCAAGGGGTGTGCATCGCACACGTCTGTGTGATCCGATGACGGGGATCAGCCGACGCTGCAACGGTCGGGCCGTTGCGGCACGATGCCGGTGCGGTTCAGGCCCGCACCGCTCGGGAGGGGCTCAAGGCCCGCCGCGGAGATCGAAGGTCTGGCCCTCGATCCGCTCGTCACTTCGCTGCGTCACTGCGCGCAGCACCGCCGTTGATGAGGCGCTGTGCGGTGGTGGAGCGTCGTCACTGTCAGCAAGCTGCCAGTAACGACGCGCGCGTTTGCCCAGGGTTGCGCTTGGAGAAAGGGGCATCGGCGCAAGCGCATCGCGGCGATCATGTCGCCAGCCATGCGCAGGTGCGCTGCGTGATTGGCCTGCGCGATGTCGCGCAAGCGGGAGGAATCATCGCCGCCGGTCAAGCCGCGTGGCGACGAAGCGAAGGGTGCATGTGCACCGTGGACCCGGGGAACTGCAACGCGCGCCCTCTCGGGGCACGCACTCCGATTCAAGATCGGACGAACTCAAAAGGCGGGTAACGACCGCAACGCCTGTTCGCTCGCTGATGGAGCAGGGCAAGGAGCCTTCTCAGAGGAGCTTTGAGTTGACGACCCGCGGATGTGTGGGTCAAGAGGACTTCACGCAACCCCAGCATACTGTCGGCGATTTCGGGTGGCATTTTCGTCGGAGCCTGTGAAGGGCAGCAGCGGCCAGTTGCTGTCGTTCGAGCCAGCCAAGTCAACGGCAGGATCGGGAGTGTGACCTGTCGTTCGTCAAGGTTGAGTGAAGCGGCGATTTCGACCCAGTGCAGACAGGACATCGAAGGTGATCGTTTGATGGCTGGTGGCTCGCCTGCCGGGGATGTGGCCGCGAAGCTCAGCTTGCCTGGCTCCCCTGGAACGACTCCCGCTTGAACGTGGCCAGCTTCTCGTCGGCCCCCATGTAGGAGGTCTTCCAGATGATCGCCCCGATGGCTCCGGTGGCGAACGAGCCGGCGTGGACCGCGTAAGCGACGCCGTCTTGCGAGCCCATCGCGATGGACAGCAGTTGCAGCCCGATCCAATACGGCAGGAACACCCAGGCGGGTACGGTGAACCGCTTCCAGAACCAACCCAGGAACACGATCATGCGTATGCGGGCTCCCGGGAACAGCGGCAAGTAGGCCCCCATCAAGGCAGCGATGGCGCCGGAAGCCCCGATCACCGGCGCCGGCGAGTCCGCATGCATGGCCCACTCGGCCAGGAAGCCCGCTATCCCCAAGGCGGGAAAGAGCAGCAACAAGAGCCGCAGCCCGAAGAGGCGTTCCAGCGTGCGGCCGAAGACCGCCAAAAACAGGCAGTTGCCCGCGAGGTGGAAGAAGTCGCCATGCAACACCGAGGCCGTGATGAGCCGATACGACGACAGGAAGGGCTTGAAGGAGAACAGCAGCGGAATGAAGCCGCCCGAGGCGACCGCCTCCGCATGCCATTCGGGGGACAGGAACAGCGGGACGTTCAGCAGCGAGAGGATCGCAATGAGCAGCGCGATGCCCAAGGGCCATCCACCGGCCACGAGGTTGTCGCGATAGGGGAACACGGCTTACCCGCGAAAGACGGGGGCGAGGTCGATGCCGGATGGGATGTTGACGCGGCGGTCGAGCTTGTTCAGGTCCTTCCACTCCGTGCCGTTGTATGCCTTGACCTTCTCCTCGACCATCTGGGCCTTGCAGACAGGGCAGCCGAGCAGCGAGGTGTTGACTTGCAGGGCGCCTTGGGCAACCTTGTCCACCTTGGCCTCAGAGCGGATGAGGGCCGCGAAGTCCGGGCCGTCCACCGCCAGCGTGAACAGCCGGTCGTAGTAGCCGCCGGCCGCGTCCGCGTCGGCGAAGATCTTTTGCTTTTTGGCCATGGGCCGCAGATACAGGCTGCAAGCGGCGCAGACCGGCTTCGCCTTCAAGTAGCCGAAGACAGCGAGCCCGCCAAAGAGGAATCCCACGAACTGCGCGCCGGCGATCCAGTAGCCCATGCTGCCCACTTCGCCTGTGTCTGCTTGGCCGCGCCCGATGCGGTAGTGGGTCTTGGTCAGTATCAAGTCCATGTATTGGGCGAACGGCACGAAATCGGCGACCTTGCGACCGTCATCGAGAACCATGGTGGCGTAGCCCGTCCAGTAGATCAGCATCTGCGCCGCCCCCGCGATCAGCACCATCTGCACCAGCAGCGAAGCCGAAGCCTTCTTGTGGAAGTAGAGCGAGCCGAAGTAGTAGCCCGACGCGGCGGCGAAGCCGGTGAGCAACGCCCCCACAGGCACGACGACCCAAATGGAGAAAGTGAAGAAGTCGAAGCCGGTCATGCGGGCGATGGCGACATCCGCCAATGCGACCAAGATGGATGTGGCTAGGCCGCACAGGGCGATCCCGAAGCTTTCGAGCAAGCCCTTCATGGTGTCCTCTCCTTGTATCGCTCATTCTATCGATGGGCCACGAGCATCGACGCAACTGAACCGACCGTGCCTGCCAATGAACCGTCTGCTCGAGATGACCTCATGCTATTGAGTCGGCATGAACGAACTGAATCAAGCGGCATATCGAACCTGCTTGTGTTCGAAGTAGCGGGTGGGGGTCGCAGATCGAACGGCAGGTCCTGCTGCACAGGTGCCGCTAAGCTAGAAGCCGCGAACAGCTGCAAGGCTGTCGACTACAGAAGTTCACACCATCTCATGACAGCCCAAAGCCTTCGGGGGTCCTTTGGGGGTACGCGAAAGCCATTTCGCCTTGAACGTCAGGCGTGGCAATGAGGTTCGGCTGCCTCCGGCGCGAACCTCGAATTGATGGGCCGCATGATGGGTTTTCCAATCGATGCACCCACAAGCCGCATGAATTCTGGCGATTCGGAGGACACCGCTTCCGCCAGATGCCCCCGTCATGCCGTCTCCCGGCATACCGGAAACAGCCTCAGAACCCGCATGAATGCTGGCTTCGAGCCGGATTCATTGCGTCGTCCCGTTTCCTGACGTATCAACCCGCCGTGCCAAAATCTATCGGTACTGCGATGGATATTGCCACCTTGACACTGCCGTAGCCGCTGCGCTGCGTCGATTCAATCCTTCGACGCCGGCATGTGCAGCCCCATCACGCC
>JAYSPJ010000747.1:0-5247 GCA_043722155.1 Bradyrhizobium sp. | reverse complement strand
ATGGCGCTTCAGCAGCCTCGGCACCGCGAACACCGGGCCGATACCCATTTCGTCCGGTTCGCAGCCCGCCGCCGTCCAGGCGACGAAGCGGCCGAGCGGATTGAGGCCGCGCTTTTCCGCGTCCTTGGCTTCCATCAGCACGACGGCGGCCGCGCCGTCCGACAGCTGGCTGGCGTTGCCGGCGGTGATGTATTTACCGGGGCCCCTCACTGGCTCGAGCCTGGCGAGGCCTTCCATCGTGGTGTCGGGCCGGTTGCACTCGTCGCGGTCGACGACATAGTCGACGATACTCTCGGCCTTGGTCGCCTTGTCGACCACCTTCATCCTGGTCTTCATCGGGACGATTTCGTCCTTGAACTTGCTGGCCTGCTGGGCTGCCGCCATGCGGCGCTGCGATTCAGCGAGTATTCGTCCTGATATTCGCGGCTGACCTTGTAACGCTCCGCGACGATATCGGCGGTGTCGATCATCGCCATGAAGATGGCGGGCGCCACTTTCAAGAGATCCGGATCGACCGCTTCCTTCGGCAAGGGGCCGCCGGGGATCGAGATGCTTTCCACGCCGCCGGCAACAATGCAGTCGGCGCCATCCGAGCGGATGCTGTTGGCCGCCATCGCGATGGTCTGCAGTCCCGACGAGCAGAAACGGTTGACCGATACGCCGGCCGTGGACTTCGGCATGCCGGCGAGAAGTGCCGCCTGGCGGCCGATGTTGGGGGCGCCATGCGCGCAATTGCCGAGATAGCAATCCTCGACGTAATCCTTGTCGACGCCGGCGCGCTCCACGGCGTGCTTGACGGCGTGGGCCGCCATCGACATCGGGGGGGTGATGTTGAACCCGCCGCGCCCGGACTTCGCCAGCCCGGTTCGCGCATAAGAAACAATAACCGCTTCACGCATTTTCTTGATCTCCCTTTGAAGCGGCCAGTATGCCCCGCAATAGATTGCAAGCGTAGAGAAATTTCGCGGGAGGCGGCAAAATATCGCCTGTCGCGGCCGTCGCATTCCTCACGCGTTCCGCTGTGCGGAAAGTCCGGGTTGCTGCTCCCTGCAATGGATTTCTCGCGGGGCAAGGGCCAGCCTCTTGCTCTCGCTTTGCGCGGGATGGTTTGCGGCGGACATGGCGGTCGCAGCGCTATTTGTCGCCCGGCCCGGGACGAAGTAACGCTTTACCCATGGCAATGACCGCCGACGACATCCTGGTTCATCCCGCGTTCGAGCCATGCGTTCGCGGCCAGGCGCAATCGCTGCTGCTGATCCAGGAAGCGAGCCCGCGGATTGCATCGCTGTTTGCGACCCAGCAGCGCCGGTTGATGCCCCACGCAGCCCTTGCGCAATATTTCCGCAACGAGGCGAACGAAGCCGGCACCGGGGTGCTTGCCGAGCGCTTCCTGGAGCTTGTCGAGTGCCATGGGCTTGCGAGCCGCAACACCGCAACGGCGTTTTTGAAGGAAATGCTGAAATACGACATGGTTCGTTTCGTCGCCAACAGTGAGGGCAGGCGCCACCGCTCGATCGAGCCAGCGCATGGCCGGCACACCGCCGGCGACGCCGCGCCGGCATGGTTCTGCGATTGGCGAATGCGCTCCTTGGTCTTGCCGTCCTTGTGGTATTGCGCGAGGGACGCCCGAAGGTCGGCGGCCGCTTTCTCGTTCCGTCGTGCCGGGGTAGCTGTATTTCCCGCCGCTCCATCCTTTGGCGATCTACCCAAAGCGATCCAGACGTGCTTGATTCCCAATGAAAAATCGACCGGCGCGAAGGTGCCGGGCCCGCTGCCGGCACGGGAGACGTAACCGATGACCATCATGATGCCCGCTTCCGATCAGGCGGTGCTGGCGCGCCGCGACGATATCGTGGCGGCGCTGCGCGCGATCGTGCCGGGCGAGGGCGTGATCGACAGCGCGGCCGAGATGGTCCCTTACGAATCCGACGGGCTGATGGCCTATCGTCAGCCGCCGATGGTCGTGGTGTTGCCGGACACCACCGAGCAGGTCTCGCAGGTCCTGAAATACTGCTTCGAGCAGGGCATCAAGGTGGTGCCGCGCGGTTCCGGCACCTCGCTGTCCGGCGGCGCGCTGCCGCTGGCCGATGGCGTGCTGTTGGGCCTCGGCAAATTCAAGCGCATCCGCGAGATCGATTTCGACAACCGCGTGGTGGTGACCGAGCCGGGGGTCACCAACCTCGCCATCAGCCAGGCGGTCGCCCATGCCGGATTTTATTATGCGCCCGATCCGTCGTCGCAGATCGCCTGCTCGATCGGCGGCAATGTCGCGGAAAATTCCGGCGGCGTGCATTGCCTGAAATACGGCATGACCACCAACAACGTGCTGGGCTGCGAAATCGTGTTGATTACAGGCGAAATCATCAAGATCGGCGGCAAGTCGGCCGAGACCTCGGGCTACGACCTGATGGGCATCATCACGGGGTCGGAAGGCCTGCTCGGCGTCATTACCGAGGTCACGGTGCGGATTCTGCAGAAGCCCGAAACCGCCCGCGCCCTGATGGTCGGTTTCGCGCAAGTCGAGGCGGCCGGCGAATGCGTGGCGCGGATTATCGGCGCCGGCATCATTCCGGGCGGCATGGAAATGATGGACAGGCCGGCGATCCACGCCGCCGAAGCTTTCGTGCACGCGGGCTATCCGCTCGACGTCGAGGCGCTGCTGATCATCGAGCTCGATGGCCCCGGCGTCGAGGTCGATGAACTGATCGGCCGCGTCGAGGCGATCGCGCAAGGCTGCGGCTCGACCACCTGCCAGATTTCAACCTCGGAGCAGGAACGCAACCTGTTCTGGGCCGGCCGCAAGGCGGCGTTTCCGGCGGTAGGGCGGATTTCACCAGATTATCTCTGCATGGACGGCACCATTCCGCGCGGCAAATTGCCGGAAGCGCTGGCGCGAATCCGCGACTTGTCGGGAAAATACGATCTTCGCGTCGCCAATGTGTTTCATGCCGGCGACGGCAATCTGCATCCCTTGATCCTGTACGATGCCAACAAGCCGGGCGAGACGGACCGGGCGGAGGCCTTCGGCGCGGATATCCTGCGGGTCTGCGTCGAACTCGGCGGCGTGCTGACCGGCGAGCACGGCGTCGGCATCGAGAAGCGCGACCTGATGCCGGAAATGTTTTCGGAGATCGATCTCAACCAGCAGCAGCGGCTGAAATGCGCGTTCGATGCGCAGGGCCTGCTCAATCCGGGCAAGGTGTTTCCGATCCTGCACCGTTGCGCCGAGCTTGGCCGCATGCACGTGCACGGCGGAAAACTCGCGTTTCCCGACTTGCCGCGGTTTTGAGGATGATCTCCGCCCATTTTCCAGTCGTCATACCCCGCGAAGGCGGGGTATCCAGTATTCCGCGCCGCCCGGAATTGTCCGCGGTGCTTGCGATTACTGGATCGTCCGCCTTCAGGGACGATGACAACAGAGTCCGGACCTGAACTCGTGGATGCCCTGAAAATACGCGACGCCAAGGATGTGGAAGACGCGGTGCGCGCGGCGATCGCCAGCGAGCAGCCGCTGGAAATCATCGGCCATGGCTCAAAGCGGCTGATCGGTCAGCCGATGGCGACCAATGCGCTGCTCGATCTGTCGGAACTGAACGCGGTCGTGGCCTACGAGCCGAACGAACTGATCATCACCTTGCAGGCGGGCGCCCCGCTGGCCGACGTGCTCAGCCTGATCGATTCCAAAAATCAGCAATTTGCGTTCGAGCCGATGAATACTTCGGCGTTGCTGGGCACCCCTGATATCGGAACCATCGGCGGCATGATTGGCGCCGGTCTCGCCGGTCCCCGTCGTATCCGGGCGGGCGGCGCGCGCGACCATTTGCTGGGCGCGCACGCGGTGTCGGGTTTCGGCGACAGTTTCAAGGCCGGCGGCAAGGTGGTGAAGAACGTCACCGGCTACGACCTCTGCAAATTGCTGGCGGGGTCGTGGGGCACGCTCGCGGTCATGACCGAGGTGACCCTGAAGGTGATGCCGAGGCCCGAAAGTGAACGCACGCTGGTGCTGCGCGGGCTCGATGATGCGACCGCGAACCGGGCGATGACGGCGGCGCTGGGCTCGCCGTTCGACGTATCAGGGGCGGCGCACCTGCCTGCTTCAGCGTTTCGGGCGGCGACGAGCGGGCTTGCCGACATCGGATCGGCAGGGCAGGCGCTCACCTTGCTGCGGCTGGAGGGCATCACCGCCTCGGCGGTGCATCGCGCGGCCGCGCTGGGCACGTTGCTGGCGCCGTTCGGCGCGGCGGAAACCCTGCAAGATGCCTTCTCGGCGGCGATCTGGAATTCGATTCGCGATATCAAACCGTTCGCGGCTGACGGCGCGCTGGGAGCGTGGCCGGTGTGGCGGATCGTCTGTCCGCCGGCCGCCGGCGGCGCGCTCGGCCAGGCGCTGTCGCGGGACACCGGCGGCGACGTGATCTACGACTGGGCCGGCGGCCTGATCTGGGCGGCGCTGCCGCCGAAACCGGACGCGCAAGCGGCGCTGGTGCGCGCGCGCGTCAACGCCGCCGGCGGCCATGCCACGTTGATGCGTGCATCCGAACAGGTCAGGCGCAACGTCGATGTGTTCCATCCCCAGCAAGACGGCCTTGCTGCGCTCGGTGAACGCGTCCGCCACGGCTTCGATCCAAAGAACATCCTCAATCGCGGCCGGATGACCAGAGGGGCCGCGACATGAAGACCGAATTCAGCCTGGCGCAACTCGCCGATCCCGATATTGCGGAGGCCGACAAGATTTTGCGCGCCTGTGTGCACTGCGGTTTCTGCACCGCGACGTGCCCAACCTACGTGCTGCTCGGCGACGAACTCGATAGCCCGCGCGGGCGAATCTACCTCATCAAGGAAATGCTGGAAAAGAACCGGCCGCCGACGAAGGAGGTGGTCAAGCACATCGACCGCTGCCTCTCCTGTCTCGCCTGCATGACCACCTGTCCGTCGGGGGTGAACTACATGCATCTGGTCGATCAGGCGCGGGTGAGAATTGAAAGGGACTATACGAGGCCACTGACCGAGCGGGCGCTGCGCGCGGTCCTGGCCTGGGTGCTGCCGCGGCCGCTACTGTTTCGCTGGAGCATGAATCTGGCGCGGTTCGGCCGGCCGCTCGGCGCCCTGTTGCCGATCCCCGGGACGGCCCCGGCGTCGCCGGGTTTATTGCGGCGAATCAAGGCGATGCTGGCGCTGGCGCCGGGCAGGCTGCCGCCGCCCGGACCGGCCGGGGGCAGCGTTTTCCCGGCGATCGGGGAGCGGCGC
>JAYSPJ010000746.1:0-5708 GCA_043722155.1 Bradyrhizobium sp. | reverse complement strand
CACGGTGTCCTGCGGCACCATGCCGATCGAGGCCCGCAGCGACGCCTGCGTGACGTTCTTGATATCCTGGCCGTCGATCAGGATCTTGCCGCCCGAGACATCGTAGAGGCGAAACAACAGCCGCGAGATGGTCGATTTGCCGGCGCCGGAGGGGCCGACGATCGCAACCGTCTTGCCGGCCGGCACCTCGAAACTGAGCCCCTTGAGGATCTGACGCTCGGGATCGTAGGAGAACTTCACATCGTCGAAACGCACGCTGCCCGAGGTCACGATCAACGGCTGGGCGCCGGGGACATCCTTGATCTCCGGGTTGCGCGACAGCACGCTGAACATCTTCTCGATGTCGATCACCGCCTGCTTGATCTCGCGGTAGACCATGCCCATGAAATTCAGGGGCTGGTAAAGCTGGATCATCATGGCGTTGATCATGACGAAATCGCCGACCGTGTTGGTGCCATTGCGCACCCCGATCGCGCACATCAGCATCGTCGCCGTCAGGCCGAGGGTGAAGATGATCGCCTGCCCGGTATTGAGAACCGCCAGCGAGGTATAGGTCTTCACGCTGTTGCGCTCGTAGCGCTCCATCGAATGGTCGTAACGCTCGGCCTCGCGCTGTTCGGCACTGAAGTATTTGACCGTCTCGTAGTTCAGCAGCGAGTCGATCGCCTTGGTATTGGCCTCGGTATCGGACTCGTTCATCCTGCGGCGGATCTCGATCCGCCATTCGGTCGCGATGTAAGTGTAATACATGTAGATCACGACCATGATCAGCGTAACCATCACGTAACGCCAGTCGAACTGCCACAGCAGCACGGCCATCAGCAGCGAAACCTCGACGATGGTCGGGACCAGCTGCAGGATCACCATCCGCACGATGACTTCGATGCCGGATCGGCCGCGCTCCAGCACCCGCGTCAGGCCGCCGGTCTTGCGCTCCAGGTGAAAGCGCAGCGACAGCTCGTGCATGTGGACGAAGGTGAGATAAGCGAGTTTGCGCACCGCATGCATCGCCACCCGCGCGAAGATTCCGTCGCGCCACTGGGTCAGCACCGCCATCAGCACGCGCAAGCCGCCGTAGCTGGCGGTCATGATCAGGGGCGAGGCGATCAGCCACAGCGTCCAGTTCGACGCCTGCACCGGCGCGGTATCGGCACCGGTCAGCGCATCGATCGCCCATTTGAAGGTGAACGGCACCGACAGCGTCGCGAGCTTCGCGACCAGGAGCAGCACCATCGACCAGACCACGCGCGCCTTCAGGTCGGCACGGTCGCCGGGCCAGATGTACGGCCACAGATGCGCCAGCGTCCCCATCAGGGTCGCCTGCTCGATCGACTTGTCTCCGGAAGTTGCCCGGGAAGGCGGCGCATCGCCGGCGCCGTGGTGCGAATCAGTGTGGGCCATCAAGAAAGACCTGAGGCAAAACGCTGCGCCGATTCGTTGTCGCGCCTGATTTTCGGTTCGTCTGCATGCTGCGTGATATAGAGCGTTTGAACGCTGCGTGCACCCTCAAGCGACGCAAATCTTTCGCGATTTGCCTCTATTTACGGGACAATTCAATTGTCTTTGTGAATCCACGAGGCTTGACGCCCTCACGTTGCAGTGCCACATGGCCGATATGAGCACAATCAGAACCGTTTGTGTCTATTGCGGCTCCGGCCCCGGCACAAATCCCCGCTTTATCGAAGCCGCCATCGCATTTGGAAAGACCCTCGCCGAGGACGGCATCCGCCTCGTCTACGGCGGCGGCTCGGTCGGGCTGATGGGCGCCGTCGCCCAATCCGTGCTCGATCACGGCGGCGCGGTGACCGGTATCATCCCCGAATTCCTCACCAACCGCGAAAAAGCGCTCAAGCGCGTTCAGGAACTGATTGTCACGCCGGATATGCACGAACGCAAACGGCTGATGTTCGAACATTCCGACGCGTTCGTGGCGCTGCCCGGCGGTATCGGCACGCTGGAGGAACTGGTGGAGCAACTGACCTGGCAGCAGCTTGGCCGCCACACCAAGCCGGTCCTGCTCGCCAACATCGACGGCTTCTGGGAACCGCTGCTCGCCCTGCTCGCGCATATGCGGGAAACCGAATTCATCCGGCCCACTTTGTCGGTCGACATTCTCAAGGCCGAGCGCGTCGAGGATATCCTGCCGCGCCTGCGCGCCGCCGCCGCCCGCGCGCCTGAAGGCGCAGAGGGACTGACGCCTGAATTGGCAAGAAGGCTCTAAAAGTCCTATCCGGCAACTGCATCGTTGCAGGGAAACGTCACCACCTCGATCCGATTGCCGTCGGGATCGATGACGAACGCCGCGTAGTACTTCACGCGATCATACGGTCGCGGACCCGGCGCGCCGTCGGAGCGGCCGCCGGCTTTTGGCGCCGCCGCATGGAACGCATCGACCTCGGCGGCCTCTCTTGCCCGAAGACAGATGTGGACACCGCTCTCCGGCGCGACCGGCGCCATGCCGGCACGCAGATTGATCCAGAATTCGGGATAGCTCTTGCCGAAGCCGACCGTCGCGGGCCGCGTCACCAGCGGCGAAAGCCCGAGCGGCGCCAGTGTCGCTTCATAAAAGCGCGCGGCGCGATCAAGATCGCTGACGCCGACGGAGACATGGTCGATCATCTGGATGCATCCCCGAATATCGAAACGTCATTCCGGGATGGTCCGAAGGACCAGACCTCAGGTGCGCAATTGCGCACCGGGGAATCTCGAGATTCCCCGGTTCGATGCTTCGCATCGCCCCGGAATGACGGCTGCGCCCGTCACGCCGGCGCGCCTGATTTCACCAGCTTGTAGACCACCGAATCCATCAGCGCCTGGAACGAGGCGTCGATGATATTGGGCGACACGCCGATCGTGGTCCAGCGCTCGCCCTTCTCGTCCTCGCTCTCGATCAGCACGCGCGTCACCGCTTCGGTGCCGCCATTGAGGATACGCACGCGGTAGTCGATCAGCTTCAGGCCTTCGATGTATTTCTGGTATTTTCCGAGATCCTTGCGCAGCGCCACGTCGAGCGCATTGACCGGGCCGTTGCCTTCGGCGGCCGAGATCAGCCGCTCGCCGGCGACATCGACCTTCACCACCGCCAGCGCCACCGTGATGCGCTGGCCGTTGGCGTTGGTGCGCTGCTCGACATTGACGTCGAACTGCTCGACCCGGAAATATTCCGGCACCTTGCCGAGCGTGCGCCGCGCCAGCAGGTCGAACGATGCGTTGGCCGACTCATAGGCATAGCCGGCGGCCTCGCGTTCCTTCAATTCCTCGACCAGCCGCACCAGTTTGGGATCGTTCTTCTCGTAGGCGATGCCGGCGCGATCCAGTTCGGCGATCACGTTGGAGCGGCCGGCCTGGTCGGACACCAGCACCTTGCGGTGATTGCCGACCGATTCAGGCGACACATGCTCATAGGTCTGCGGATCCTTCAGCACCGCCGAGGCATGTATGCCGGTCTTGGTCACGAACGCGCTTTCGCCGACGTAAGGCGCGTGGCGGTTGGGCGCGCGGTTGAGCATGTCGTCCAGCGTCCGCGACACCTTCATCAGGGTCGCCATCTTCTCGGCGGACACGCCGATCTCGAAGGCGTCGGAAAATTCGGGCTTGAGACGCAGCGTCGGGATCAGCGAACACAGATTGGCGTTGCCGCAGCGCTCGCCGAGCCCGTTCAGCGTGCCCTGGATTTGCCGCACGCCGGCGCGCACCGCGGCCAGCGAATTGGCCACCGCCTGCTCGGTGTCGTTATGGGCATGAATGCCGACATGATCGCCGGGAATCTGTTTCAGCACGTCAGCGACGATGGTTTCGACCTCATGGGGCATGGTGCCGCCATTGGTGTCGCACAGCACCACCCAGCGCGCGCCTGAATCGTAAGCCGCCCTGGCGCAGGCCAGCGCGAATTCCGGATTTTCCTTGTAGCCGTCGAAGAAATGCTCGCAGTCGAGCATGGCCTCGCGGCCCGCGGACTTCGCCGCCTTCACGCTGTCGCGGATCGAGGCGAGATTTTCCTCGTTGGTGGTCTCCAGCGCCACGCGCACCTGATAGGCCGACGCCTTCGCGACGAAGCAGATCGCATCCGCCCTGGCCTCCAGCAGCGCCGCGAGGCCGGGATCGTTCGAGGCCGAGCGGCCGGGACGCCGCGTCATGCCGAACGCCGTGAAGCTGGCATGTTCGAGCTTCGGCCTTTCGGCGAAAAATTCGGTGTCGGTCGGATTGGCGCCGGGATAGCCGCCCTCGACATAGTCGATGCCGAGTTCGTCGAGCATGCCGGCGATCAGCCGCTTGTCATGCAGCGTGAAATCGACGCCGTTGGTCTGTGCGCCGTCGCGCAGCGTGGTGTCGAACAGATAGAGGCGTTCGCGGCTCATGTGGGAACTCCGGGCGCAGCGCCGTCGCCAAACGTCTTCTGCATCGTGGTGTTGGCAAGCCACTCGCCGTTGACCGTCACGGTGTTGCGCTGCTTGCCGACGTACCCCCGCTTCAGGAAGAATTCCATCGCGTTATCGCTGGCGTCGACCGTGAGGCTCTTGGCGCCGCGGCCGCCGGCGAGTTTTTCCAGCGCCTCGCACAGCATCGACGCCACGCCCTGCCCGACCGCGCCCGGATGAACATAGAGCATGTCGATATGATCTGCGCCCTTCAGCGAAGCAAATCCAACCGGCGAATTCTGCATCGTGGCGATCAGCGTGAGCTCGCCGCCCAGGCGCTCGCCGAATTGCTCTTCGTCGTCGGCGGCGCTGGCCCAGGCCTGCTGCTGCGCCTCGCTGTAATCGTCGCCGGTCAACTCCTCGATGGCAGCGACGAAGATCACCGCCAGCACGGGCGCATCTTCGGCCAGGAACGGCCGCAGGGCGGGTTTGGGCAAGGCCTGTCCCATCCTGTTCACCACATGCCGTACAGCTTGAGGACCAGCGCCACCGCGCCAGCAATCAGCACGATCTTCAGCGCGATATAATAGAGCCAGTGCTTTGGAAACGGCGTGTCGGGTTTGCTCATCGCGCGATCTCCCATGTGGTGCCTTCCCTGGAATCCTTGATGACCACGCCCATGGCCGCCAGTTCATCTCGGATGCGATCGGATTCCTTGAAATCCTTTCGCGCGCGCGCGGCGGCACGGTTCGAAATCAATTCATCGATTTGCTTCGCATCGACGCCGCTCGCCCGCTGTTTCCGGCTCTTCCATTCCGCCGTGCTTTCCGACAGGAATCCGAGAAGCCGGAGCGTAGCGGCGAACTCGCCGCGATCGCGGTCGCTTCCGGCCACCGCGGCATTCCGCAGACCGTGCAGTGCCGCTATCATCTGCGGCGTGTTCAGGTCATCCGAAAGCGCATCGATCACGGCATCGGACGGCCGGTCGGCTTTGGCATCGGCGGCAATTTCGTACCAGTCATCCAGCGTCTTCGCGCTCTCTTCGAGGGCGTTCGATGTCCAGTCGATCGGCGAGCGGTAATGCGTCTTCAGCATATTGAGGCGCAGCACTTCGCCCGGCCAGTCCGCCAGCAAGTCCCTGATGGTGGTGAAGTTGCCGAGGCTCTTCGACATCTTCTCACCTTCGACCTGCAGGAATCCGTTGTGCATCCAGACATTGGCCATGCGATCGGCGTGAAATGCGCAGGCGCTTTGCGCGAGTTCGTTCTCGTGATGCGGGAACACCAGATCGATGCCGCCGCCATGGATGTCGAACTGCTCGCCGAGATGCTTCCACGCCATCGCCGAGCA
>JAYSPJ010000745.1:0-3528 GCA_043722155.1 Bradyrhizobium sp. | reverse complement strand
GAGACCAAGCACGACGTCATCGCCTTCACGACCCATCTCGCCGAAATCGTCGGCCCCGAGGCGCGCTTCGTCCACCAGGGCATGACCTCCTCCGACGTGCTCGACACCTGCTTCAATGTGCAGCTCACCCGCGCGGCCGATATCCTGATCGCCGACATCGACAAGGTTCTGGTGGCGCTGAAGAAGCGCGCCTTCGAACACAAGATGACGCCGACCATCGGCCGCTCCCACGGCATCCATGCCGAGCCGGTCACGTTCGGGCTGAAACTCGCTTACGCCTATGCCGAATTCAGCCGCGCCCGCGAGCGCCTGATCGCGGCCCGCAAGGAAGTCGCGACCTGCGCCATCTCCGGCGCCGTCGGTACTTTCGCGCAGATCGACCCGCGCGTCGAAGAGCACGTCGCGAAAGCGATGGGGCTGGTGCCGGAGCCGATCTCGACCCAGGTGATCCCGCGCGACCGCCACGCGATGTATTTCGCGACGCTCGGCGTGATCGCCTCCTCGGTCGAGCGGCTGTCCATCGAAATCCGCCATCTGCAGCGCACCGAAGTGCTGGAAGCCGAAGAATTCTTCTCCGAGGGCCAGAAGGGCTCGTCGGCGATGCCGCACAAGCGCAACCCGGTGCTGTCGGAAAACCTTACGGGCCTGGCGCGAATGGTGCGCGCCTATGCGATCCCTGCGATGGAAAACGTCGTGCTCTGGCACGAGCGCGACATCTCGCACTCCTCGGCCGAGCGCATGATCGGCCCGGACGCCACCGTCACCCTCGATTTTGCGCTGGTGCGCCTGACCGGCGTGATCGCCGCGTCGGTCGAACGCCTCGCCACCGAGATCCGGCATCTGCAGCGCACCGAGGTGCTGGAAGCCGAGGAATTCTTCTCGGAGGGCCAGAAGGGCTCGTCATCGATGCCGCACAAGCGCAATCCGGTGCTGACGGAAAACCTCACCGGGCTGTCGCGGATGGTGCGCGCCTATGTGACGCCGGCCATGGAAAACGTCGTGCTGTGGCACGAGCGCGACATCTCGCACTCCTCGGCCGAGCGTATGCTGGCGCCCGACGCCACGGTAACGCTCGACTTCGCGCTGAACCGACTGGCCGGCCTGATCGAGAAGCTGGTGGTCTATCCCGAAAACATGCGCAAGAATCTCGACCGCCTCGGCGGGCTCATTCATTCGCAGCGGCTGTTGACGGCGCTGACGCAGAAGGGCTGTTCGCGCGAGGATTCCTATCGCCTCGTGCAGCGCAACGCGATGCCGGTGTGGCGCGGCGAAGGCGACTTCGAGACGCTGCTGAAAAAGGACACCGAGCTGAAGAAGTATCTCAGCGACGCCGAGATCTCCGAGCAGTTCGACCTCGGCTATCACTTCAAGCATGTCGATACGATCTTCAGGCGCGTGTTCGGCGAAGCGTGACGCGCGGCGCCCCCATGGGCAGCGTCGTTGCCGTCAGCGCCCGCAGCGGTCATCATTTCAGCAAGATGCCTGCCTCAAGCATTCGCCTGCTCAGGGGATTGGGCGTCGCCGGCGACGCCCATATGTGACATCAGGCAATCCGCCCGGAGGAGCGATCTAGCAACTCCGTTGGTTAAAGCACTTTTAGGTAACAATATACCACTTAATAAGCCTTAGTGAACGCAGCCTTATCCGTCCCCCGTGACCGGCCTGTTTCTTTGCATGGGGTTGTTTTCGATATTTTGTTGGAAGCGAGAACCAGGTCGATCCGCGTCGACGCTCCCGGCACAATCAGAAGTCCGATAACAACTGAATGGTAAGGCGAGATCGGCTAGACTCCCGCCGTGTCAGCACCTCCGACGATACTGGTTTTCGATTCCGGCCTTGGCGGGCTCACGGTATTGCGTGAGATCGTCAGGGCGCGGCCCGACGCGCATTATGCCTATGTCGCCGACGACGCATTCTTTCCCTACGGCCACCATGGCGAGGACGAGATTATCGCGCGCGTGGTGCCGCTGATCGGCGAACTGATCGCCGCGCACGCTCCCGACCTCGTCGTGATCGCCTGCAACACCGCATCCACGCTGGTGATGTCGTATCTGCGCGAGCGGTACGAGGTTCCCTTTGTCGGAACGGTGCCCGCGATCAAGCCGGCCTGCGCCAGGTCGATGACCAAGCGGGTGTCGGTGCTGGGCACCAAGGGCACCGTCAAGCGCGAATACACCCGGGCGCTGATCCGCGATTTTTCGCAAGGCTGCGAGGTGACGCTGGTGGGTTCGGCGGATCTCGCCTCGCTGGCGGAAGCGGCGTTGAGCGGCGAAGCGGTGAGCGACCGCGCGATATCCGCCGAGCTCGCGCCATGTTTCGTCGGCAGCGGCGAAAGCGATCCGGCCCGCACCGACACCGTCGTACTGGCGTGTACCCATTATCCGCTGCTGATGGATCGGCTGGTCAGGCTGGCGCCGTGGCCGGTGGACTGGATCGATCCCGCGCCCGCCATTGCCCGGCGGGTTTCGGATTTGCTCGGGCCGCCCGGTAACGAAGCCGATCACGACGGCGCCGAAATGATATTCACCTCCAGGCGGCCGCATACGCTGAGCCAGGCCCTGGTGCCGTTTTTCGGCGGCCGCGTCCCGGCATGAACGCACATTGAATTTTTCGGCGTCACGCCGCGCTGCCGGCGCACTCGGCATCAATTTTTCGATGATTTGCAGCCGCACACTCGGATGCTTGCCAATACATTCCAGGCTAGCGGACCTCAGCATGATCTCAAGCCTATTCAAGGCAATTATGATAACATATCGCTACCTCCGGGCGGGTGAGGTGCAGCAAAGGCTGGCGTCAGGCCGGCTGGTTCGTGCTAGATGAAGAGCGGGCGGATGGGGTAACCCGGCCGCCCGATGTTGCAGGAACTTGAGTGGAACGATGCGCGGAACGGTTCGAAAAATCTCAATGCCGCGCCGCCTCGTCGCCGACCTCATGCATGCCTCGATCGGTGTGCCCTTTGTTTCGCTCACCCGCGCACTCGACGTCCGTCAACTGCTGGAGGCACGCGGTCTCGCCGTGCAGCCGCCCGGCTGGGCGGCGATCTTCGTCAAGGCGTTCGCGCTGGTGGCGAAGGACGAACCCGTGCTGCGCACGCTCTACGCCAAATGGCCGTGGCCGAGTTTCTACGAGCTGCCGCGCAGCATCGCGATGGTTGCGATCGCGCGCGTCGAGGACGGCCAGGATTGCGTGCTGCCGCAAAAGGTCCCCGCGGCGGATATGCTGGCGCTGACCGAGGTCGATGCGCAGATCCGGCAGGCCAAGGATGCGCCGATCGGCGAAGTGCCAGCGTTCCGAAAGATATTGCGGGTGACGCGGCTGCCGCTGCCGCTGCGCCGGCTGATGTGGCTGGTCGGTCTGAATTTCGGACGCCAGCGCGCCAACTGGTTCGGCAGCTTCGGCGTGACCTCGGTGGCCGCCTACGGCGCCGGAGAGCTGCATGCGCTGAGCCCGGGGCCGTTCATCCTCAGTTACGGCGTGGTGGCGCAGGACCAGACCATCGGCGTGGTGATCCGCTGGGATCACCGGATT
>JAYSPJ010000744.1:0-2733 GCA_043722155.1 Bradyrhizobium sp. | reverse complement strand
CTCACGACGAAGTGACGCAGAATGATGCGGCAGGACCGCAATGTCTTGTTCCGGTCGGGTCATAACACCGCAAAGGTATTGGAAAAACGGGCACGAGAGAAGCACCCTTGCCAGTCCAAGAAGCACTTTAGGTCAAATTTGTGAAAGCGCGCCACGAAGACCTCGCTAGAATTTTGTTCTTTATGTGAGGATCGCCCATGAATACGCCCGCCCCGCTATTCACCCTCGTCGAGCTCGAGGCCGCCGCCGGACACGTGTATGCCGCGGTTCCGGCGACACCGCAGTACGCCTGGCCGCGGCTTGCGAAGCGCTCAGGCTGTGAGGTGTGGGTAAAACATGAGAACCACACGCCCACCGGGGCGTTCAAGGTGCGCGGCGGGGTTGTTTACATGGAAGGCCTGAAGCGCACCGGGGCGAGAGTGAAGGGCGTCATCTCGGCGACGCGCGGCAATCACGGCCAGTCTATCTCCTTCGCCGGCGCTCGGGCGGGCATCCCGGTGACCATCTACGTCCCTAACGGCAATTCTTCGGATCAGAACGCAGCAATGCGTGCGTTGGGAGCCACCGTTGTCGAATTTGGAAAAGATTTCGACGAAGCTCGCGCCGAATGCGCCCGGGTCGCACGAGAGCTGGATCTGCACTTCATCCCGCCATTCCATCGGGACCTCGTGAAGGGCGTCGCGACATATGCGCTTGAACTGTTTAGCGCCGTGGCTGACCTGGACACGATCTACGTTCCAATCGGTATGGGCTCTGGCGTCTGTGGCCTGATCACGGCTCGCGATCTTCTATGTCTGAAGACTGAAATCGTCGCTGTGGTCGCCCGCAACGCCCCGGCGATGGCCCTGTCGTTCGAAGCGGGAAGGCCCGTTTCCACGAATTCTGCGCGCACCTTTGCCGACGGGTTGGCTACCCGCGAACCTCAGCAGGAGGCGTTGACGATCATCAAGCGGGGCGCGGCCCGCGTCGTGCAGCTGGGCGAGGACGAGATTGCCGAGGCCGTACGCATCTATTTCCAGGACACACATCAGGTCGCCGAAGGCGCCGGCGCCGCACCACTTGCCGGGCTGATGCAGGAACGGGGTCGCATGGCGGGAAAGAGGATCGGTGTGATCTTGTCCGGCGGCAATATCGATGCGTCAGTGTATCAGACCGTTCTTGCCGGCAAAACGCCGATCGTGGGCTGACGCGTTCGACGCTGGAGCTCGCCTGTTTATGACAGCTATCCAGCAATGGCAGCGGGAATCGGAAAAGAAGGCCAGAACGGATCGGCGGCATCAATCTTCGACAAGGTGATGTGGGCATTCCGTTGCGTGTTTTTTCGGGATTGCCGCGACATCGCCCGTTGGGATGTTCAATGCGAACTGGCTGAAGCTCTCGGTGTTGATATAGACGCGATCGAAAAGTGCATTCACGGGGGAACCGCATTTGCCAGACTGACTGCGGACTACCAGGATGCTGACAAGATGCGCATCGAAGGCAGTCCAAGCTTCGTATTGAATGATGGGCGCCAGAAGCTCTACGGGGATGTTGGCTTCCGGATCATCGAGACAAACATCCCGGAATTATTGCGCGCGCCCGATGGCGACCAGGCCAACTGGTGCTGATCTTGGTCTGTTTTTCCAGTTTTATTTGTAGTGCCTGGAACCAAAGCGGAGTTTTTGAATTGGTTGGCCAGCGCCCCCGGTTTCGCGCTGATCGGAGGCCGTTCCGCCTCGCCTCGCAATCCGGATTTGAGGAGGTCTTCGCGATGACGAAATTACTTGCTCTCGTAGCCGCGGCAACACTGATATTGATTGGATCGATATCGGCGCAGGACAGTGGGTTGAAGCAGTTGAGTAATTGCCATCCACCTTCCAATGGGTCGGCCGCCTGGGACTCTCAGCCCGTCGAAAAAAGCGCCATTCTGCCGTCTGCCGGCGGGGGAGGTACGACCTCCGCTGCTCCGACGGTGCAGCGTCATGGCCTGCCCGTCGAGGCGCGTAGCGATTGTCCGCCGGAATCGAACGCTCCCAAAGCTGAAAAGTCCAAAAGCTAATCACACCGCACCAAATACAGGGGCTCGCGACATGACGAAGCAAAACGACATCTCCCGCATCTGGGATCTTATCGAGAAGGCGCGCGTCGGCATGCTGACGACGCGATTTGCCGGCGGCCTGCGTGCGCGGCCGCGGGAAGCGCGGGTCGACCGCGACGCCGGCATTATCTGGTTCGTGACCGATGTACGCGGCGCCAAGGACGACGAGATCGATGCGGCCCACGACATCGGGCTCGTCTTCATCGGTGAGGATGATCTTGCCTATCTCTCCATCACCGGCCGCGCTTCGGTGATACGCGACACCGCCAAGGCGAAAGAAATCTGGAAGAAGACCGACGACATCTGGTTGCCGGGCGGGCCGGACGATCCGAATGCGCGCGTGCTTCGCGTAGAGCCGATCGCGGCCGAACTATGGGATGGGCCGTCGAGCGCGGCAGGTGCGGCTTTCGAGTTCGCCAAGGCGCGATTGACCGGCGAGAAACCCAATCTCGGCGAGAATCGCAAGGTCACCGTGCCGATGCGTTGAAACTGTCCTGGTTCGTTATTTTCAGCGCAAACGCATGCTTCAGGCGATGCTGGTCCTTTACCTTTTTTGAGGGAGTTCAGAGATGATGGGCGGTAGCGAAGGATGGGGATGGATGGGTTCGGGAATGGGCGGATTCGGAGGGATCGGGGGGCTTGTGGTCGTTCTGATC
>JAYSPJ010000743.1:0-6560 GCA_043722155.1 Bradyrhizobium sp. | reverse complement strand
GCCTCGATCTCGCCGCCGGCGGCCATCTCACCCATGGCTCGCCCGTCAACATGTCCGGCAAGTGGTTCAAGGCCTCGCACTACACGGTGCGGCGCGAAGACCAGATCATCGACATGGATGCCGTGGCCAAGCAGGCCGAAGAAGTGCGCCCCAAACTGATCATCGCCGGTGGCTCGGCCTATTCGCGCGCCTGGGATTTCAAGCGCTTTCGCGAGATCGCCGACTCGATCGGTGCCTATCTGATGGTCGACATGGCGCATTTCGCAGGCCTGGTGGCCGGCGGCGCGCATGCCTCGCCGGTGCCGCACGCGCATGTCACCACCACCACCACGCACAAATCGCTGCGCGGTCCACGCGGCGGCCTGATCCTGTGCAATGACGAAGCGCTGGCCAAGAAGTTCAACTCGGCGATCTTCCCGGGTCTGCAGGGCGGCCCGCTGATGCATGTGATCGCGGCCAAGGCCGTGGCATTCGCCGAGGCGCTGCGCCCGGATTTCAAGATCTACGCCAAGAACGTGGTCGAAAATGCAAAAGCGCTGGCGGAGACGCTGCGCGCGCAGGGGTTCGATATCGTCTCCGGCGGCACCGACAATCATCTGATGCTGGTGGATCTCAGGCCGAAGGGCCTCAAGGGCAACGTCTCGGAAAAGGCGCTGGTCCGTGCCGCCATCACCTGCAACAAGAACGGTATTCCGTTCGATCCCGAAAAGCCGTTCGTCACCTCGGGTCTTCGCCTGGGTACGCCGGCGGCGACCACGCGCGGGTTCGGCGTTGCCGAATTCAAACAGGTCGGCATGATGATATCGGAAGTGCTCAACGCCATCGCGCAGTCGCAGGATGGCTCGGCGCCGATGGTGGAAGCCGCGATCAAGGAACGGGTCAAGGCGCTCACCGACCGTTTCCCGATCTACCAGTAAGGTCTTAGCCGGATGCGATGCCCCAGCTGCAACAGTCTCGATACGCAGGTGAAGGACTCGCGTCCGACCGAGGATTCCGCCGTGATCCGGCGGCGACGCGTGTGCGTCGCCTGCAATTTTCGTTTTACCACGTTTGAGCGTGTGCAGTTGCGCGAACTCACCGTGATAAAACGCAACGGCCGCCGGGTGCCGTTCGACCGCGACAAGCTGGTGCGTTCGCTGCAGATTTCCTTGCGCAAGCGTCCGGTCGATCCGGAAAGGGTCGAGAAGATGGTCTCGGCGATCGTGCGCGAGCTCGAAAGCGGCGGCGAAGCCGAGATTTCATCGGAAGCGATCGGCGAGATCGTGATGGAGCATCTGCGCCAGCTCGACGACGTCGCTTATGTCCGCTTCGCCTCGGTCTATCGCAATTTCCGCGAAGCCAAGGACTTCGAAACCGTGCTCGGCGAGCTCTCCGGCGACGACGAAGCGCGGCTCGCCACGTTACGCAAATGATCTTCCGCATCCTGGAAGACCAGTACGCGCAGAAATCGAAAGAGTCGAAAGCCGCCGACCAGCGCTTCATGCAGCTGGCGCTGGCGCTGGGACGGCGCGGGCAGGGCCATTGCTGGCCCAATCCCGCCGTCGGCGCGGTCGTGGTCAGGGACGGCGTCATTGTCGGCCGCGGCTGGACCCAACCCGGCGGGCGGCCGCACGCCGAGCCCGAGGCGCTGGCGCGCGCCGGCGAGGCCGCGCGCGGCGCCACGCTCTATGTGACGCTGGAGCCGTGCTCGCATTTCGGCAAGTCGCCGCCCTGCGTCGATGCCGTGATAGCAGCCGGCATTGCGCGGGTGGTGTCGGCGATCGAGGACCCCAATCCGACAGTAGCCGGGCAGGGCCATGCCAGACTTCGCGCCGCCGGGATCACGGTCGATATCGGGCCGGGCGCGGCGGAAGCCGCGCGCGATCACGCCGGACACTTCCGGCGCGTCCGCGACAAGCGTCCCCACGTGATCCTCAAACTGGCGGTATCGCCCGACGACAAGATTGCCGCTGCCGGCCACAGGCCCGTCGCGATCACGGGCGAAGCCGCCAAGGCACGGGTGCACCTGTTGCGCGCGCAATGCGACGCCATCCTGGTCGGGATCGGCACGGTGCTGGCAGACGATCCCATGCTGACCTGCCGCCTGCCGGGCATGGCGGCGCGCTCCCCCGTGCGGGTGGTGCTGGACCGCGCCTTGCGCATGGCCGGCACCAGCAAACTGGTTCACTCCGCGCGCGAGACGCCGCTGTGGGTGATGACGTCCAGCCTCGCGGAAGCGCCTGCCGCCATGAAGCTTGGCGCTGCCGGCGCCCAAGTGATCCGCGTGCCGACCACGACAACGCCGCCGCCGGGACTCGATCTCGCCGCCGTGCTGCATGCGCTGGCCGAGAAGGGCATCACGCGCCTGCTGGTGGAAGGCGGCGCGCGGGTGGCGTCATCCTTTGTCGCGGCGGACCTTGTCGACGAAGTCTGGCTGCTGCGCGGCGCCAGTCCGGTCGGCGCCGACGGCGTCCCCGCGCTGGACGCATTGCCACTCTCAGCCATCACCCGGTCGCCCGCGTTCAGACTCCGTGCTAGCGAAACGCTGCAAGACGACACCCTTATGATCTACGAGCGGGCTTGAGATGATCCATCTATTGGAAATCGGTGCTGGCAGCGATCTTCACGTCACCTCTCCCGTAGGGAGAGGTCGGATCGCGTCAGCGATCCGGGTGAGGGGTTACGCTGTTTCGATGGACCGTACCCCCTCACCCCAGCCCTCTCCCCATGGGAGAGGGGGTACCACCGTCCTTGCGGCGAGATCGAGTGTTCCAACAGGCGTGGGACAATTCTGAATGTTCACCGGCATAGTCACCGATATCGGCGAGATCGTCAGCCTGACGCCTACGGCGCGGGGCCAGCTGCATCGCTTACGCATCTCCTGCCGCTACGACCGGTCGACCATCGCCGACGGCGCTTCCATCGCCTGCAACGGCGTCTGCCTCACCGTGGTTGCCTCGGGCGTCGAGACTGACAAGACCTGGTTCGATGTCGACGCCGCCGCCGAGACGCTGGGCATGACCACGGCGAAGCACTGGGCCACCGGGACCAGACTCAACCTGGAGCGCGCGCTGAAGATCGGCGACGAACTCGGTGGCCACATCGTCGCCGGCCATGCCGATGGCATTGCCACCATCGTCAGGCGCGACGATCTGCCTGACATGGCGCGGTTCGAGCTGCGCACCGCCCGCGAACTGGCGCGCTTCATCGCGGCCAAGGGCTCGGTGACGCTGGACGGCGTGTCGCTGACCGTCAATACGGTGCAGGATGTGGAGTTTTCGGTGCTGATCATTCCGCATACGCTCGGTGTCACCACGCTGGGTGGCTGGTGTGCCGGGACCGAGGTCAATCTCGAGGTCGACCTGATGGCGCGCTACGCCGCGCGGCTGTCGGAAATGAAGTGACGGCGCAGCCGTCATTCCGGGGCGATGCGCTCGCATCGAACCCGGAATCTCGAGATTCCGGGTCTGGTCCTTCGGACCAGCCCGGAATGACAGTTACTTAAAACTTGGCTTAGTCTCTCACGACGCCTACAAACCACCGCAACCCACTGCATCGAGAGAAGAGAGAATGGCGGACGCGCGGCGCGCACAGTTGAAGGACCAGACCGACATCTCGGGCGCGCGGGCGCTGATCGTCGAGGCGCGCTTCTATGACGATATCCAGGATGCGCTGCTGGAAGGCGCGGTCGCCGAACTGAAGGCGGCCGGTGTCAGCCATGAGGTGATCACGGTGCCCGGCGCGCTGGAAATTCCGGCGGCGATTGCGATCGCGCTCGATGCTGCCGAGAACAACGGAAGACCCTATGACGCGGCGATTGCGCTCGGCTGCGTGGTCCGCGGCGACACCATCCATTTCGAAATCGTGTCGATGGAATCCTCCCGCGCGCTGATGGACCTCGCTGTGGCGCGAAAGTTTCCGCTCGGCAACGGCATCATCACCGTCAACACCGATGCGCAGGCCTGGGCGCGGGCGCGCGCCAGCGAACTCAACAAAGGCGGCGACGCCGCGCGCGCGGCATTGGCGATGCTGCGGATCAAGCGCCGGCTGGCCAAGGCCTGACGATGGCAGACAACAAGAAACCGAATTCGACCAAGGGCCCCGACAAGAAGGCCAACCGCCGCGGCGCCGCGCGGCTCGCCGCGGTGCAGGCGCTCTACCAGATGGACATCGGCGGCGCCGGCATCAACGACATCTTCGCCGAGTTCGAGAGCCACTGGCTCGGCAACGAGGTCGAGGGCGACAAATATCTGCCCGCCGAGGCTGCATTTTTCCAGGACGTCGTCGCCGGCGTGGTGCGCGACCAGGCCAGACTCGACCCCGTGATCGACGAGGCACTTTCAAAGGGCTGGCCGTTGAAGCGGATCGACGCCATCCTGCGCGCGGTACTGCGGGCCGGGGCTTACGAACTCGAGCATCGCAAGGACGTGCCCGGCCGCGTCGTGGTGTCGGAATATGTCGATGTCGCACACGCCTTCGTCGAGTCCGAGGAGACCGGCATGGTGAACGCGGTGCTCGACCAGATCGCCCGCCAGTTTCGCGCCGACGAATTTTCGCGGGGGTAGCGCACAGCCGTCATTGCGAGGAGCGCAAGCGACGAAGCAATCCACTCTGCCGTTTTGTCAGCTATGGATTGCTTCGCTTCGCTCGCAATGACGGGTGGGGAGAGCCATGATGGGCCGCAAAGAACTCGCATCCGGCGAAGACGCCCTGATCGCGCGCTACTTCAAGCCGCTCGCGACCGATCCCGGCGCGTTCGGCCTGGTCGATGACGCCGCGATCCTGCAGGCCTCCGGCGACGAGATCGTGGTGACCACGGATGCCATTGTCGAAGGCGTGCATTTTCTGCCCCATGATCCCCCGGACACGGTCGCGCGCAAGGCGCTGCGGGTGAACCTGTCCGATCTCGCGGCGAAGGGCGCCGTGCCCGCGGGCTTCGTGCTGACGCTGGCGCTGCGCGGCGCCGACGATGCCTGGCTGGCGCCGTTCGCGCGCGGGCTCGGCGCGGACGCGGCGGAGTACGGCTGTCCGTTGCTGGGCGGCGATACGGTTTCCACGCCGGGTCCGGTGATGATCTCGATCACCGCGTTCGGGCGGGTACCGGCTGGCAAGATGGTCCATCGCAGCGGCGCCAGGCCCGGCGACCGAATTGCCGTGACCGGGACGATCGGCGACGCCGCGCTTGGCCTCGATATCCTGAAGGGTGGCGCGGCCGCCGCCGGTCTTGCGCAAGACGCCGCGGCAAGCCAGCTGCTGGTCGATCGCTATCGCGTGCCGCAGCCGCGCAGCGCCCTGGCGCAAGCGGTCCGCGACCATGCCAGCGCGGCGATGGATGTGTCGGACGGTCTGGCGGGGGACCTCGCCAAACTGTGCGCGGCGTCCGGTGTGTCCGCCGTCATCGATATCAAGAGCGTCCCGCTGTCCGCGGCTGCCGCGACGTTGCTGGCGCGCGGCACGGTCGGCATCGAGGCGATCGTTTCCGGCGGCGACGATTACGAGATCTTGTGCGCGGTCCCGGAGGCCAGCTTCGAGGCGTTCGCGCAGGCGGCCGGGGTGGCCGGGGTGGCTGTGGCCTCGATCGGAACCGTCATCGCCGCGCCGTCGGCCCCGCGATTCCTCGACGCGCAGGGCAGGGAGATCGCGCTAAAGCGACTGTCCTACAGCCATTTCTAGGATTCCCGGGAAAAGCGCCGGTTTGAACGCAAATACCTGCCGAAATCGACGGTTTTGGCCTTCCGCAGCGTTGCGCAGGGGATGCGATTTTGGCATGGTCCCGCCGATTTAAGGCCGCCCTTTTGGGCAGGGCAGGCCTTCTTTTTGGACGCCCGCCGCTCCCGCGGTGTGGTGTGGGGTAGACCAGGATCTGAGGCAAATTCAATGACAGTATTATGGGCGATTGTGCTCTGCGGAGCGCTTTCCATCGTTTACGCGATCTGGGCGACGGCATCGGTCATGAAGGCCGATGCGGGTAATCCGCGAATGCAGGAAATCGCGGCGGCGGTGCGCGAAGGCGCGCAGGCCTATCTGAAGCGTCAGTACATGACGATCGCCATCGTCGGCGTCGTGATCTTCGCACTGCTGGCCTACTTCCTCGGCATGAAGGTAGCGATCGGCTTTTTGATCGGCGCGGTGCTGTCCGGTGCCGCCGGCTTCATCGGCATGAACGTCTCGGTCCGCGCCAATGTGCGCACCGCGCAGGCTGCAACCACGTCGCTGGCCGGCGGACTTGAACTCGCCTTCAAGGCCGGCGCCATCACCGGCATGCTGGTCGCGGGTCTGGCGCTGCTCGGCGTCACCATCTACTTCGCCTATCTCACCCAGGTCCTCGGCCTCAAGGCCAACGATCGCATCGTGGTCGATTCGCTGGTGGCGCTCGGCTTCGGCGCTTCGCTGATCTCGATCTTCGCCCGTCTCGGCGGCGGCATCTTCACCAAGGGCGCCGACGTCGGCGGCGATCTCGTCGGCAAGGTCGAGGCCGGCATTCCCGAGGACGATCCGCGCAACCCGGCCACCATCGCCGACAACGTCGGCGACAACGTCGGCGATTGCGCCGGCATGGCCGCCGACCTGTTCGAGACCTA
>JAYSPJ010000742.1:0-2079 GCA_043722155.1 Bradyrhizobium sp. | reverse complement strand
GTGTGTCAGGCAGCCGCAGGTTCGCTGCCCAGGATGTCCGATAGCGCCGACAACAGCCGGTCGATCTGCCCGTCCGTACCCACGGTGATCCGCAGATAGCCGGAGATGCGAGGAGCGGGAAAATGGCGGACGATCACCGCCCGTTCGCGCAACGCGGCGGCCAGCGCCGCGCCCTCGTGCGCCGGATGACGCGCGAAGACGAAGTTGGCGGAGGACGGCAGCACCTCGAAGCCAAGGCCGACCAGTCCGCGGTCTAGCCGCTCCCGGCCTTCGATCACGTAAGCCCGGCTCTGTTGAAAATAGGCTTCGTCCTCCAGCGAGGCGATGGCGCCAGCCTGGGCGGGCCGGCCAAGAGGATAGGAGTTGAAGCTGTCCTTCACCCGGGTGAGCGCCTCGATCAGGTCGGCGTCGCCGATCGCATAGCCGACCCGCAGCCCGGCCAGAGCCCGCGACTTGGACATGGTTTGAACGACCAGGAGGTTCGGGTGGGAGGCGACCAGAGGAATCGCGGTCTCGGCGCCGAAATCGACATAGGCCTCGTCGATCACCACGGGAGCCTCAGGGTGCTCCTCCAGCAGGGTAGCGATCTCGGCCCGTGACAGCGCAACCCCTGTTGGCGCGTTCGGATTGGGTACGATGAGCGCGCCGGCAGGCCGGCGATAATCGGCAACGCGGATTTGCATGGCCTGATCGAGCGGCACGGCCTCGCAGGCGATGCCGAACAGGCGGCAATAGACCGGATAGAAACTGTAGGTGATATCAGGGAACAGCAACGGCGCATCATGCTTCAGCAGAGCGACGAAGGCGTGCGCCAGCACCTCGTCCGAGCCGTTGCCGACGAACACCTGCTCGGGTCGAACCTGGTGGTAGGTGGCCAAGGCAGCCCGCAGCGCGGTGGCCTGTGGGTCCGGATACAGGCGCAGCGTATCCGTCGCCTCGCCGCGGATCGCTTCCAACACGCGCGGGGAAGGACCAAGTGGACTTTCATTGGTATTGAGCTTGACCAGCTCCACCATGCGGGGCTGTTCGCCCGGTACATAGGGCCTCAGGTCGTGCGTCAAGCTACTCCAGAATCGGCTCATTTTTTCGTCCAGATCCCCGCGATCCTACGTCGCCACCACCACGCCCTCAACAAAAAACAGGCTGCGGTCGAGCGCCGTGAGCTGCACGTCGAGCGCCACGGCATATTGCGGCGGTGATGCCCGACAAATGCCCAACAAAAAAGCGGCGCCGAGGCGCCGCTTTTGAAAACCGGTTTGGCAGAGGCTTACGCCGCTTCCGCGGCCTTTTCCTGCACCGGACCGGAGTCGAGGCCCTTGGCATCGACGTCGCGGTCGACGAATTCGATCACGGCCATCGGCGCGTTGTCGCCGTAGCGGAAGCCGGCCTTGATGATGCGGGTATAGCCGCCCTGGCGATCCTTGTAGCGGGTCGCGATCACATCGAACAGCTTGCGGACCTGATCGAGGTCGCGCATCTCGGAGATCGCCTGGCGGCGCAAGGCGAGACCGCCCTTCTTGCCGAGCGTGACGAGCTTCTCGACGATCGGGCGAAGCTCCTTGGCCTTCGGCAGCGTGGTGACGATCTGCTCGTGCTTGATCAGCGCCGCACACATATTGGCGAACATCGCTTTGCGATGCTCGGCGGTGCGGTTGAGCTTCCGATGAACCTTGCCGTGACGCATGTTGAATTCCTCAGTACTTGTTCTGTCGCGACGGCTCGTCGGACAATTCGCTCAGGTGGGCCGCCTGCGTTCGCCCAAAATGCAATGGCCGCGATTTCGCGGCCACTACGATTTAATCAATAGTGGTCTTCGAAGCGCTTGGCCAATTCGTCGATATTCTCCGGCGGCCAGCCCGGCACTTCCATGCCGAGATGCAGACCCATCTGGGCCAGTACTTCCTTGATCTCGTTCAGCGACTTGCGGCCGAAGTTCGGGGTACGGAGCATCTCCGCTTCCGACTTCTGCACGAGATCGCCGATGTAGACGATGTTGTCGTTCTTCAGGCAGTTCGCCGAACGCACCGACAGTTCGAGCTCGTCGACCTTCTTGAGGAACGCCGGGTTGAACGCGAGATC
>JAYSPJ010000741.1:0-6010 GCA_043722155.1 Bradyrhizobium sp. | reverse complement strand
GCGATTGGGGCCACAACTGGATGTGGCGATAGCACGCGGGCGGCGTCGTTTCCGCTCTCTACTTTTCGCCAAAGATCAACTCTCAACCAATGGATGACCCGTGGGACAAGACATCAAACTGACGGCTTCGGACCATTTCCAACTGGGCGGCTATCGCGCCGACCCCACGGGCGCGCCCAAGGCGGCCGTGGTGGTGATCCAGGAAATCTTTGGCGTCAATCACCACATCCGCGCGGTCTGCGATCGTCTCGCCGGCGAAGGTTACGTCGCGCCCGCGATCTTCGATCGCACCGAGCCCAATTTCCAATGCGGCTATTCGCCGGACGAGGTGGCGACGGCGCGCAAGTTCATCGCCAATCCCGACTGGGCGGCGATGCTGCGCGACACCCAGGCCGCGATCGATGCCGTCAGGGATGCCGGCCCGATCGGCATCATCGGCTTCTGCCTCGGCGGCAGCATCGCTTATGCTGCGGCTACAAAACTGTCAGGCCTGTCGGCCGCGATCGGCTATTACGGCGGCGCCATCGTCCGCTTCGCCGACGACAAGCCGAAGGTATCCACGCAATTGCATTTCGGCGAGAAGGACGCAGGAATCCCGCTTACCGACGTCGAGACCATCAAGACAAAACGGCCGGAGGTCGAGATCCATGTCTATCCGGGGGCGCAGCACGGTTTTCACTGCGACGAGCGGGCGAGCTACGACAAGGCCAGCGCCAATATCGCCTGGCCGCGCAGCATGGCGTTCTTCGCGACGCATTTGAAAAAATAGACTGGCGTCATTCCGGGGCGCGCGATAGCGCGAACCCGGAATCTCGAGATTCCGGGTCTGGTCCTTCGGACCATCCCGGAATGACAGTGTATGCGTTGAGCGCGGCGCGGTTATCGATTCACTCGCTCTTGACGCCAGCGGCTTTGACGACATTCGCCCACCGCGCGTGATCGCGGCGCAGCGCGGCTTCGAACGCTTCCGCCGGGCCGCCCACGGGCAAGAGGTTGAGCGCCTGCAATCCGGCAACGCCCTCGGGAGAGGCAATAATACGGGCCAGTTCCGCGGAAAGTTTGGCCACGATATCCTTGGGTGTTGCCGCCGGCACGAAGACGCCAACCCAGCCTTCGGCCTCAAAGCCGGGGTAACCGAGTTCTGCGAGCGTCGGCACGTCGGGCAGCTGAGGCTTGCGTTTCTCACCCCCAACCGCGAGCGCCCTGACTTTGCCGGCGCTCAATTGAGGACCCGCCGTGGTGAGGTCGACGAAGGCTGCGGTTATCTGGTTGCCGAGCAAATCGTTCAGCAGGGGGGCCGAGCCGCGATAGGGCACGTGGGTCATGTCGATATTGGCGGTCTTCTTGAGCAACTCGCCGTAGAGATGGGATGTCGTTGCGTTACCGAAGCTGCCGTAAGGATATTTGCCCGGACTTGCCTTGGCGAGATCAATCAGGTCCTTGAAGGACTTCATCGGCTGCGCATCGGGGATCGTCAGAACGATCGGCGACAATGCGACCTGCGTCACCGGAGCCAGATCCTTGAAGACATCAAACGGCAGGTTCGAAACCAGACTCGGCGCCTGGATGATCTGGGTAATGCCGACCAGCACGGTGTAGCCGTCGGGCTGCGCCTTGGCGACGAAATCGTTGCCGATCACGCCACCGCCGCCGGACTTGTTCTCCACCACCACGGGCTGCTTCCATGCGTCGGACAGTTTCGCGGCGAGCAGCCGGGCCGAGACATCGGTCGCGCCTCCCGCGGGATAGGGTACGACGAAGGTGATGCGCCGGTCCGGATAAGATTGCGCCGACGCTTGCTGCGAGAACGCCCACAAGGCTATCACGGCGACCAGAGCCGGCACGACAGACGCCCTCGCGGCGCGCACCACCTTGTCGAGCGAACGGAGCTTCATCGGTTTCTTTCTCTTGATTCCATGAATGGAAGTCGCGGGGCGTGACTCGCCGGGGTCGGTTAACATGGCCACGCCGTGGTTTGAAGACCGTTCCGATGCAGCCGACCGGTTGCGCTGATACACCACAGCCCCGCAGACTCGCGTTTTCGCCAAGCATTGAAGGAGTGGTTTCGAACGTCATTCCGGGACACGCGTCCTCGCGTGGACCCGGAATCTCGAGATTCCGGGTTCGATGCTTTGCATCGCCCCGGAATGACGGCTGAAAAATTCAGAACCAGCGTTCCCCAACCAGCACGGTATCGCCGGGGCTGATTGCCGTGCCGAGCGGCACCACGATGCGGGATGAGCCCGAAGCATCGGCATGGGTGAGCGTGACGCTGTCGCGGCGGGCGCGCGGCGAGAAGCCGCCGGCGATCGCCACCGCGCTTTCGACGGTCATGCTGGGCACGTAGGGATATTGGCCGGGGGCTGCGACCTCACCGAGGATGAAGAACGGCCGATAAGCTTCGATCTCCACCGCCACCGACGGCTCGCGGATAAAGCCGTTGCGCAGCCTGGCGGCGATATCAGCGGCGAGGCGCGCGGGAGTCCGTCCGCGTGCCGGCACCGAACCGATCAGCGGCATGGTGATGGAGCCACCGGCATCGATGACGTAGGTGTTAGTGAGACCTTCCTGGCCGTAGACCACGACCCGCAACTTGTCGCCGGCGTCGAGATGATAGGCCGCGTCATAGGCCACCGGTATTGGTGCGGCCGCATAGACTACCGGGGCCGGCGCGTAGGAACGGCCGGGTGCCGCGGCAAAGCTGGAGCGAAGCGCGCCGATGGCGCCGCCGGAATCGGCAGCGACCACGGGCGGAGGGGGATTGTAGGGCTGGCCGTACGCTATCGAATCGAGATCGGCATGCGGCTGGGCGACCGCTACCGGCGCGGACGGGCGCATGCAGCCCGACAGAGCGAGCGCGGTAATGGCGGCAATCATCGGCAATCGAAACGCGCGCACAACCCGCACCGGAGCCATCCCTCATAGCGAGACAGCTCAAGTCTTGCACCGGTTATGGTTAACAAATCGTTGGCGCGGGGGTTACCCGGGTGAAGAGAAAATTCCCTCTCCCCGCAAGCGGAGAGAGGTGAAAGTGAAAGCGGTCAGGCGCTGACGCCGGCGCCGATCGGACACGACACGCCGGTGCCGCCAAGCCCGCAATAGCCGGCCGGATTCTTGGCGAGATACTGCTGATGATAGTCCTCGGCAAAATAGAATTTGCCTGACGGCGCGATCTCGGTGGTGATGGCGCCGAGACCCTTCGCCGCCAGGGCCTTCTGGTAGGCCGCCTTCGACGCGTCGACGGCTTTGCGCTGCGCATCGTCAAAGGTGTAGATCGCGGAACGATACTGGGTGCCGACGTCATTGCCCTGACGCATGCCCTGGGTCGGATTGTGGCTTTCCCAAAAGGTCTTCAGGAGTTGCTCGTAGGAGATCTTTTTCGGATCGAACACCACCAGAACAGCTTCGGTATGACCGGTGCGGCCCGAACAAGCCTCCTCGTACGTCGGGTTAGCGGTATGACCGCCGGCATAGCCCACGGCGGTGGTATGGATGCCATCGCCGAGCTCCCAGAATTTGCGCTCCGCGCCCCAGAAGCAGCCGAGCCCGAACACCGCCTGCTGCAGACCCGCGGGATAAGGCGGCTGCAACTGGCGGCCATTCACGAAATGGGTCTTGGCGGTAGGGATCGGTGTCGAACGGCCCGGCAGCGCCTCGGCCGCGCTCGGCAATGCGGTGGTTTTGCGCATGAAGAACATGGGGATCACCTCTCGATGTCGAAGGCGCGTTCCGGGCAACCCCGGTTCCGCCGCCATTCGAACGCATCATATGTAGTTCTATTATATGTCTTTACGCCGGCGGCGGCAGCCCCGTTACGCCGGGACCGCTGAACATAAACCCGGCAGAGAACGGCCGGCTCAGTTCCGGGAATAGCCGATCAGCGGCTTGCGCGGCCGAAACAGCAGCATCAGGAGAATGCCAAGCACGCCCAGCACCGCAAAAACCGGCTGGTCCAGGATCACCTTGACGACGCTGCTCCAGAGCCAGGGCGCGCTGCCCTCGATCCAGGCCCGGAATGCCTGCTGGCTGGACTGATGAATATCGTTCCAGAACTGGCCAAACCGGGTAAATTGCAGGGCCTGATCGGCGACCCAGCGGGCGCCGTCATAGACCATGAAGACAAATCCGCCGGCCAGCAGCAACAGCCCGACAAGTCGGAAGAAACCGCGGATCATGCGTCACCTTATGTCTGTCGCGCCCCGAGCGTGGTCAGGGATTAACGGGGGCCCTCGAGAAATTCAACCACTTCAGCACCTTATCCGCGCTTTCGAAACCGGCCGGCCGGCGCCAGGGAGCAGGAAGGCGTTGACGCTGCAAGGCGCGCCCTCTATAAGACCGGCAATGGCGGCGGGCGCAATCCCGCCGCCGCTGTTCTTTGAACGACGCCGTCATGTGAGCATAATCGCTTGCCGACAATGGCATCTCAGGAGCATCCGGAAAACACCAGCGTCGATCAAGCGGTTGAACGGCCGGCGCGCTCAAGCCCGACCACTCAGCGACCGGTCACCGCCGAAGGATATTTGAGAACATGGCCAATACAACTTCCGCCAAAAAGGCGACGCGCAAGATTGCCCGCCGCACCATCATCAACAAGTCGCGCCGCACCCAGATGCGCGGCGCGGTTCGCACCGTGGAAGAAGCGATCAAGAGCGGCGACCGCGATGCGGCGCTGAAGGCGATGACGCGCGCGGAGCCGGAATTGATGCAGGCAGCGCAGCGCAACATCATTCACAAGAACAATGCGAGCCGAAAGGTCTCGCGGCTCGCGCATCAGATCGCAAAGCTCGCGAAATGAAACCGGTCTAAAAGGATATTCGTCAAAAAGCCCGGTCACGCCGGGCTTTTTCTTTTTGTACTTGCACTGCACTGCACTGCGGGCGACGGGCCGGCGCAACGCCGGCGGGCCCGTAATTCTACAGGCCATATGTAGGAAGGCCGGCTTATGAAGTTCGCGGCGGCGCAAGCTGCTTGATGCTGGTCATTGCTCGGCCACGCTTTGCAAATAGCAATCGCGACGGCGCGAGCGCGCTGCAAAACGTTTCAGGGTTACCCTGTTCCGACGATCAAAAAAAAACACGCTTGCGTAGTCACTTATCGGCATAGCGGCGACCGCTTGTTGGAAAATTCATTCCCGCCCCACTCAAACGTAAACGAATTATGAATTTATTTTGCGCGATTGTCAGAAATGTCACAGCGCTTCCGGGTTTCGAATCTCTGCGCAGATTCAAAACCTTGCCGCTCGATGCGAAGCTCATCGGCTGCTTTTGCGAGTGCGAAGTGGTTTTTGCCGGCACTCGCGGTGAATCATTTTCATTGCGGGAAATAGGGCATGATGTATCTCTAAGGGCGTTCGCGGCGCCCACGGCTCTTCAGACCAGCGCGGTTTAAGAAACGGGGCGGACGTGCAAATCGGCGGCGGTGTGCGCGTTGGCGACGCTTTCCAAGCGATTGTCGGAGTAAACCTCATAGCAATGTGAGGAGTGTGGTTCTGTGTCGAAATTTCTCAAGTGGAGCATTCGTATCCCGCTCGCTTCGAACAAGAGAAATACGAAACTGGCCCACCGGTAAGCGCAAGGCGAAGCACCCGAACGGGTCGAATAAACGGGCTGACTAAACGGCATTGCGTCTGGGCGATTTGAGCCTCAGGCGTTGCCGGCTGAATTTGAAACACACGTAGAATGGCACCTTGCCGCGAGTAATCGTGGCGAGAGGGGGAGGCTGTATGCTTTACGGAATCATCGCGGTAATCGACCAGTTGCCAGTTTCAACCGATGACGTATTGGACGCCTTAGTCGCCGCCGCTACGCGGTCCCCCGCGCGAACTCCGGACAGACCGTCGAGTACGCGCTGACCTCGCGAACGCTTCTCTTCCAGTCGACGATGTAGCCCAACGGCGTCTTGCCGAACGGCTGGTCTATGGCTGGAGACCAAGCCTCGCTTGAGGTCACGCCGTGCGGAAACACGCGCACGGCGGTTTCGTCGGGAACATTACTCCATCAGAAAAGTCGTC
>JAYSPJ010000740.1:0-2179 GCA_043722155.1 Bradyrhizobium sp. | reverse complement strand
CTTGGCAGTTAGCGTTAGCCGGCAAACAGTTCGATCCATAACAAGGCCGGATTTGGGGGGTGAAATGATCTGCTTGAGATTGGCGCTGGCGACAGCACTTCTTGCGGCTTCGGGTCTTGTCGCGACGCAATGTCGGGCGCAGGATTATCCGGCGCGGCCGGTCAAGATCATCGTTCCCTTCGGCCCCGGCGGTCCGGCCGACGTGACGGCACGCCAAATCGGCAGCATCCTGCAGGAGACCTTTGGCCAACCCTTCGTGGTCGAGAATCGCACCGGAGCCGGCGGGGTGATCGGCACGGTCGAGGTAGTCAAGTCGCCGCCCGACGGCTACACGCTACTGATGATGTCCAATACCCAGACGGCAAATGAATCGCTGGTGCCGACGCGCAAATATGAATTGATGCGGGATCTCGCACCGATCGCGCCGGTCAATTACTCCGACCTCGTGATCGTCGTGCATCCGCAGGTCTCGGCCAAGACGCTGGCTGAATTCATCGCGCTCGCCAGATCGCAGCCGGGAAAACTGAACTATGCTTCGTCCGGCCAGGGCACGCCGTACCACATGGCCGGCGAGCTGTTCAAAGCCATGGCCGGCATCGACGTCGTGCATGTCCCCTACCGCAACAGCGGCGAGGCACGCAGCGGCGTCATCGGCGGACAGGTGCAGATGATGATCGACGCGGTTCCGGCGATGGCGCCGAACGTCGCCGGGAACCAGGTGCGCGCGCTCGCCACCACAGGCAAGTCGCGCTCAAACGTGCTGCCGAACGTGCCGACGGCCTCTGAGGCCGGCGTCGCCGGCTACGAGGCGACCATCTGGCTCGGATTGATGGCGCCGGCCGAAACGCCGAAGCCGATCATCGATAAACTCAACGCCGCCTTGAACGCTGCGGTCAAGCGGCCGGATATCGTCAAACTATGGACCGGACAGGGCGCGGTCGCGATGTCGATGACCCCGGAAGAGTTCGACAAATATCTGCGCGGTGATATCGTGAAATGGGCCGAGGTCGTCAAGAAATTCGCCGACAAGCCGCAATAAGGTTCCCTTCGATGTCGAGCGTTCGGTTTCGCCTCAATGGCGTCGAAACGGAGGTCGACGCCGATTCCGGTTCTTCGTTGCTCGGTATCCTGCGCGGAACGCTCAAGATGACCGGGCCGCATTTCGGCTGCGGCGCCAATGAATGCGGCGCCTGCAACGTCCTGGTCGATGATCATGCCGTGGCCGCATGCGACACGCCGCTGTGGTCCGTCGCGGACAAGGACGTTACCACGCCAGAAGGGCTGGGAAACGCGCAGGCGCCGCATCCGCTGCAGCGCGCCTTTATCGCCGAGCAGGCCCTGCAATGCGGCTACTGCGTTTCCGGCATCCTGATCAGCGCCACCGCATTGTTGAAGCGCAACCCGACACCCACCCGGGACGATGTGAAGGCCGCGCTCGACCGCAACCTTTGCCGCTGCGGATCGCATAACCGCATGGTCCGCGCGGTGCTGCGCGCGGCGGCTGAAATGGCTGATCGATGACTGAGCGCGCGCCCTCCCCCGCGCCAAAACTGCCGATCAGTCTGGCGGGGAACCCCAGGCTGTCGTCATGGGTCCGGTTCTCGCGGGAAGGTCAGGTGACGATCTCGCCGGGAAAGGTCGAGATCGGGCAAGGAATCGTCACGGCGCTGGCCCAGATTGCCGCCGACGAACTCGATGTCGATATTGGCCGCATACGGATGGTTCGCGCCTCGACGGCGGCCAGTCCCAACGAGGGCGTTACGTCGGGCAGTCTTTCCGTGCAGCAGTCCGGCCGCGCCATACGGCAGGCCTGCGCTGAAGTGCGGCAAATCTTCCTGGAAGCCGCATCCGGTCGTCTGGGCGTCGGCATCGACGCACTCGCGGTTGAGGATGGCACCATCTCCGGTCCCGGCAATGTCAGGACCAGTTACTGGGAGCTTGCCGAACACGTTTCGCTGGATCGCGACGCGACGCCAGGAGCCGTGCCTAAGGCGTCAGCCCTGCGCACGCTGGCCGGAAATTCGGTTCAGCGGCTGGATATCCCCGACAAGGTTTTCGCCCATCGCCGCTTCATTCACGATGCCGCCCTACCCGGGATGCTGCATGGCCTTGTGCTGCGATCGGAGCTGTCGGCGGCAAAACTCACCGGTCTGAAGGAGGATGGCGCGCGCGCTGTTAC
>JAYSPJ010000739.1:0-5400 GCA_043722155.1 Bradyrhizobium sp. | reverse complement strand
TCGCTGGCGGCGTTCCAGGCCTCGATCGCCGGCGGCATTGCGATCGGCAGCTGGGGCTGGGGCTACCTGACCGACTTGGCCGGCGTGCAGACCGCGCTGCTGGTTTCCGCCGCCATGATGCTGGTTTCGCCGCTGCTCGGCCTGTGGCTGCGGATGCCGCCGGTCGGCGCGCGCAACGAGGATGCGGAGGTTCTCGCCGACCCCGAGGTACGGCTGTCGCTGACCGGCCGCAGCGGGCCGCTGGTGGTCGAGATCGAATATCGCGTCGATCAGGAAAGCGCCCGCGCCTTCCACAACGTGATGCAGGAAGTGCAGCTCAGCCGGCAGCGCAACGGCGCCTATGGCTGGTCGATCGCGCGCGACATCGCCGATCCCGAACTGTGGACCGAACGCTATCATTGCCCGACCTGGCTGGACTATCTGCGCCAGCGCAATCGCTCGACGCAATCCGAGCGCGCGCTGCATCAGCGCGCGATGGATTTTCACCTCGGGCCGGATCCGGTGCGCGTCCGCCGCATGCTGGAGCGGCCGTTCGGGTCGGTGCGCTGGAAGGAAGACACGCCGGACCGCGCCGCCAGCGAGGTATTGCCGGTCGCGACCGCGGCGGGCGGCAGCACCTGATCGGAAATTACTGCCCGTTGCTCGTCAGCACTTGCTGGCATGCCTTGCTGAGCCGGGCGCGGTTTTGCTTCAGGCACGCCAGCACGACCTGGTCGCCCTCATTGAGATGGGCCCGGCAAAACCGCGAGGCGTCGCGCGAACAGGCGTCCTGCCCCTGCTGCGCCGAAGCTGCTGAAGTGATCAGAACAAGCGGAATGATACAAAGAAATCTGGCCATGTCGTTACGCCTACCCGGTCATGAGCTAACCGCGTTCTAATGCGCTCGAACCGGCGCCGCAACGTCTTTAGGGGGCAGCCAATTGTCCGTCATTCCGGGGCATCGCGAAGCGATGAGCCCGGAATCTCGAGATTCCGGGTCTGGTCCTTCGAACCATCCCGGAATGACGAGGTGAAAATCACTGCTCGGCGACCTTGTTCGACTTTTGCGCCAGATCACGATCCATCACGGCCCGGCAACCGGTGCTCAGGCTGGCGCGCTTCTTCATCATGCAGGCGGTGATCTTCGAGATATTCGGGATCTCGTCGCTGCAGAGCCTGAACGCGTCGCCGGTGCACATCTGCTGCGCTTCGGAGCTGAAGGCGAAGCTCGAGGTCGCCGACAGTGCGGAAAAAGAAACCGCGAAAGCCAGCACGATACCGGCTTGGCGGATGGTCCTGGTCAGGTAGGCGGTCATGGTAGGCTCCCTTTGGCCCGGCTCGGCGGGCCCGTTGTTGATGCCCAGACAGTGCCCGAACAGCGGCGCTGTCGCTGTGACGTCGGTCACACAGTCAAAATCCGGCAAAACCGCCCGATTTCGACCGCCGTGCGTCGGTCTCGATGAGGATACGGCGCCCCCATCCGCCGGTTTCAGCGGCGGGATCGCCGCCAAGCGACGCTTCGCCGCGGGCCCCCAGGCAAAAATAAACGGGCCGGACCAGCCGTCGTTGGTGGGGCGTTAAGACCTCGTTTGCATTAATGGCGCCCGTACCAGTTGTGATGAAGTTTCTGGAAAGTGTAACGATGCGTAATGCGTTTGGCCTGATGCTGGCGAGTGTTGTTTCGGCTGTCGTGATCGCTGCCGTATGGTTCTGGACCGCTTCGCCGCGCGCGGCTTCCGTTCCTCCCCAGACCGTCAATGCCAGGAAGGCCGAGCCGCTTGCCGTCGCCGCCGCCAGGCCGGTGACGCCGCGCGAAGACGTCGAGGTCACTGCGGCGCTTTCGACGCCTGTTCCAGCCAGGCCTGCTGCACCCGTGCAGCAGAAATGCGCCAATCCCGATGCGCTCGGGGTCAGCCGCGTCGTGGTCATCGACACGTCAGGCGGGCCGGGCTTCGGCTTCCAGCAATTCAAGCAGCTCGACTTTCTCACCGACAAGGAAGTGGTGCTGACATTCGACGACGGCCCGTGGCCGACCACCCCCTCCGTGCTCAAGTCGCTGGCCGAGGAATGCACCAAGGCCACGTTTTTCCCGGTCGGCAAGCACTCCACCTATCATCCGGAAATTCTGAAACAGGTCGCCGCCGCCGGTCACACCGTGGGCTCCCACACCTGGTCGCATGCGCATCTCGACAGCAAGAAGCTGACCGAAGCGCAGGTCAAGGAAGAGGTCGAGAAGGGTTTCAGCGCGATCAAGCTGGCGCTGGGCGCTGCGCCCGCGCCGTTCTTCCGCTTCCCGGGACTGCAGCATACCCAGGCGTCCATCGAGTATCTCGGCACGCGCAACATCGCGATGTTCTCCTGCGACGTCGACTCCTTCGACTTCAAGGCCAAGGACGCCGCGCAGATCGTCAACACCGTGATGACCAAGCTCGACAAGCAGGGCAAGGGCATCGTCCTGATGCATGATCTGCAGAAGCACACCGCGACCGCGCTGCCCGCGCTGCTGCGCCGGCTGAAGGCCGGCGGCTACAAGATGGTGCATATGAAGTCCAAGGTGCAACTGGAGACGCTGGCCGAATACGACGCCACGCTCGTCAAGGACATGAAGCTGCCGGCGGTCGCCAGCCGCCCGGTCAGCAGCGTGGTGCAGACCCTTTCGGAATAACCACCCGCTCAGGATTTCCGGGCGCAGGCCGCCTTGCCTTTGACGGCCTGCACCGGAGCCAGCGACTGCGGGCTGGACACCGACGGTTCGTGCGCGCCGATAAACTCTTCCCAGGCGACATCGGACGACCAGTTCAGGTACCACACGACGGCGCCGGCCAGCGCAACCAAAACCAGAACCTGGACCAGCATGATTCGAACAATCATCAGCCCGTTGATAGTGTGGTTCGTTTTACTCTGATTGCCAATTGACGACACGGGCACCTCCCACGATTGGGGTTCGCACGCGTATTAGCTCGGCTGCGCAATTTGGATGTGAACTACTTCATAGGTAACGATTAGTTTAAGCGAGCCCGACCCGATCACATGCTGGTGAAGACTGGTCCGCGAAGGCATCGCTGATCGAGACCATGATGGCGCGCTAACGAGTCGCGCGAGACGGCACGCATCGTGAAGCAATTCCGAACGCTCCCGAACTGGAGTGCTTCGTCGCAGAGCCTGTCATCGGGCGCGCATTCGCGCCACTCGTTGCCGCTTCGCAATGACCGGAAGCGGCTTCTTACCAATAGATGCCGTGGCGATGCAGTTCGCGGATCACGCGCGCTTCGGTCGATTCGCGCCGGCGCTTCGGCTTCTCGGCGCTGGTCGTCCTGGTGGCTTTCTCGGCGACGGGCTTCGTCGTCTCGGCCTTCGGCGCTTCGGTCGCCGTACCGACGGCCGCCGGCCGCGCGACATAGGTCGGCGCTTCGGTGGCGGCCGGAGCTTCGACGGCTTTCGGCTGCTCGGCCGCGGCCGGCCGCTCGTTCGATGCCAGCGTCAGGCTTCTCGACCCGCCGGCTTGGGCGGTTGCGGACGCCAGCACCATCGCCATGATGAAAATGAATTTGCGCATGTGAAGTCTCCCGTAAGTAAGCGTTGCGGGGAGACTAGGCCGGCCGGGAATATGTTTATGTGAGGTGGGTCACGTGGGTACTTGAGCGTCAGAACAAAATAAGAACTATGCTCGACGCGATTCTGGCGTTACGATCGAAACACGGGTGAAATCGGAGGCGAGACGTGAAGGTCGCGGGATTGTTCGCGGGTATTGGAGGTTTCGAGCGTGGTCTCGCCGCCTCAGGTCACGAGACCAGCTTACTATGCGAAATCTGGGAACCCGCGCGTGCCGTTCTGGCAGCCAGGATGCCCGATGTCCCCTGCAAATCAGACATTTGCACCCTGAGAGCACTTCCGAAGGAAGTCGAGCTCCTCGTTGGTGGCTTTCCCTGTCAGGATCTCAGTCAAGCTGGGCTGACTGCTGGGATCGGTGGCGCGCGTTCGGGTCTGGTTGGGGAAGTCTTCCGACTATTGGACAAACGCCGCGTACCGTGGGTCGTGCTCGAGAACGTCTCCTTCATGCTGCAATTGGACAAGGGAAGCGGAATGCGCACCCTCATCGAGGCATTTGAGGAGCGCGGCTATCGCTGGGCTTACCGCGTCGTGAATACCCTTTCCTTCCTTCCGCAGCGCCGTGAACGCGTCCTGTTCGTTGCGACAACGACTGATATAGATCCCGCTTCGGTGATTTTGACGGACGAGGCCGAACCGAAGTTGGCACCTACTAATCTCGACGCGTACGCCCACGGCTTCTACTGGACCGAAGGGGTTCGCGGTCTCGGATGGGCACCGGACGCGATCCCGACGCTTAAAAACGGATCGACCGTCGGCATCGCTTCTCCGCCCGCAATTCTATTACCTTCGGGAGATGTGATTACCCCCGACATTCGCGATGCCGAGCGATTTCAAGGATTTCCCGAGAATTGGACCAAGCCGGCGGAACGAGTCGGTCGTGCCTCGCTCCGATGGTCGCTCGTTGGAAACGCGGTCTCAGTGCCCATCGCCAAATGGCTGGGCGGTCGTCTCGTTAGGCCCTTGCCCTACGATGCCGCTCGCGATCTCGAACTCCCCGCCAACGGACGCTGGCCCAAGGCTGCTCGATTCGACGGCAGCCGTCGACACGCCGTATCCATCAATGCCTATCCAAAGTGGAAGGTTCGGCCGGCCCTGACCGAGTTCCTCAAACACGGCGGGAAACCCCTCTCTGCCCGCGCAACGCGTGGCTTCCTCTCGCGGACGGAACGGGCAGCACTGCGGTTCGCCGACGGCTTCCAGGATCGCCTTCGCGACCATCTATATCGGATGGAGGCGCCGGAGAGCGCGCGCGGCATCGAACTCGCCCTCGCTGCGGAATGAAAGCTGCGCGACCTGACCCTACCACCTCGGCGCGAATGGCAGGTATCAGGCAGAAGGAAACGAACATCGAGACAGCGGTCGCGATGATCCTGCGCGACCTCGGCCTGCACTATCGCAAGAACGTCAAGCGACTTCCAGGCAGTCCGGATTTTGCGAACCGCTCGGCCCGGTGGGCAATCTTCGTCAATGGATGCTTCTGGCATCATCATGCCGGCTGCGGGAAAGCAACCGTGCCCAAAACCAACACCAATTTTTGGACACTAAAGTTTCGCGACAACCAGCGGAGAGACGCCCGCGCGATCCGTTCGCTTCGAAAAGAAGGATATCTCGTTGTCACCGTCTGGGAATGCCAAGCAAAGCGCATCCGAGCCAAACTAAGCAAGATCCTTGAAGCGCGTAGCGTAGATGCCGGATAGCCGGGCGATCATGGGGGATGTCCCGGTCGATGTTGAAATTGAAGGGCAGGCGTTGCTCACCTTGAGCCTGTAGGCTCGGGGTGTCGAATCCGCAAAGGAGAGCAACGCCATG
>JAYSPJ010000738.1:0-4487 GCA_043722155.1 Bradyrhizobium sp. | reverse complement strand
CCGGACGCCGTGATCTTCATCCCGGTCGACGACGTCGCGATGATCGACTCGGTCAAGAAGCTCAACGAGGCCAGGATCCCGATCATACTGGTCTCCAATCCGCTGCCCGGCAGTTTTGTCACCTATGTCGGCGCCGACGATTTTGAAATTGGATACCGCGAAGCGAAGTATCTGTTCGAGCATCTCGGCGGCAAGGGCAAGATCGTCGTCATCGAGGGCACTCCGGCGGCCCCCACCAACCGCGAGCGCGTGCGCGGATATGCGCGCGCCTTCGCCGAGTTTCCCGGTATCCAGGTTCTGGCCTCCGGTGTCGGCAACTACCAGCAGCCCGACGCCAGACGCGTGATGGCCAAATTCCTGGGCGAGCATCCGCAGATCGACGCCGTGCTCTCGGCCAATGACGGCATGGCGCTGGGCGTGCTGGAAGCGCTGAAGGAAGCCGGCCGCACCTCCATCGTGATCGGCATCAACGGTATCCTGCCGGCGGTGAAGCAGATCGAGGCCGGCGCGATTCTCGCCACCGTCGATTTCAACATGTTCAAGATCGGCTGCACCGCGACCCGCGCCGCGGTGCGCCACCTGAAAAAAGAGCGGCTGCCGGAAAAAGTCATGCTGCCGGCCGAGATCATCGACAAGACCAACTACAAGGCCTGGCTGGTGCCGGTCGAGCAGCGCGCCTGTCCGGAATGGGGTGAGGTGGTGAGGTGACAAGGCAGTGGTGGACACGCTCGCCGCGGTTCGCCGTGTCAGGCTTCTGGCATTGCGCAGAAAGCTCCGGTATCCTGCCCTCGAAAAACAAGAAGACGGGGCGAGGACATGCTGACGAGGGTTTTGCAGGCCGCCATCATCCTGCTTGCGGGCACCACGACCCTGGCGTCGCAGACGGCTTACCCGTCTCGTCCGGTCACCATGGTAGTGGCCTTCGCCGCCGGCGGATCGACCGACCTGATCGCGCGCGTGCTGGCGCAGCGCATGGGAGCAATCCTCGGCCAGACCGGGATCATTGAAAACAAGGGCGGCGCGGACGGCGCGATCGGCACGGCGTCCGTCACCCGAGCGGCGCCTGACGGCTACACCATCATCCTGAGCACCACGAGCACGCACGTCATCAACCCGCTGCTCTACAAGACCATCACCTACAACCCTTCCACGGATTTCCAGCCGATCTCGCTGGTGGCGCAGTCGCCGAACATCCTGGTATCGAGCCCGAAATTCGACGCCAAATCGGTCTCCGACGTCATTGCCCGGGCCAAGGCCGCACCCGGCACGCTGAATGTCGCCACCGGCGCCACCATGCATCTGCTCAATGCCGCGATGTTCAAGAGCATGGCGGGCGTCAACTGGGTGGAAGTGCCCTACAAGGGCTCAGGCCCGGCGCTCAACGACCTGATTTCCGGACAGGTCGACCTGATGTTCGACCAGTTGCCGTCGGCGCTGGCGCAGGTTCAGGGCGGAAAGCTGAAAGCCGTCGCGGTGACGTCCCGTCAGCGCACGTCGATCGCGCCGGAGATTCCGACCATTGCCGAATCCGGGTTGCTGGCATTCGAGGCGACCTCATGGTGGGGCGTGTTCGCGCCGCCGAAGACGGCGCCCGAGATCGTCGCAAAACTCAACGCCACCATCCGCCAGGCGCTGACCGACCCCAAACGGCTCGAGACTTTTGCCGGCATGGGCCTCGAAGTCTGGCAAAGCTCGCCCGAACAACTGGCCAAACTACTGCTCGACGAACGCGCGAAGTGGCAGAAGGTCATCGCCGACAACAACATCGAGATCAAGCAATGAGACTTCCTGGATTGCGGCGGGCCTCGCTCCTGCTCGGCTTCATGCTGGCGCTGTCGCCGGCGGCGCAGGCGCAGGACTATCCCACCCGCACCATCAAGATCATCGTGCCGACCGGCGCGGGCGGCATCACCGACATCTTGGCGCGGCTGGTCGGCAAGAGCCTCAGCGAGCAGCTCGGCCAGCCCGTCATCATCGACAACCGCCCCGGCGCCGGCGGCACCATCGGAACGCGGGCGGTGGCGCAGGCCGACCCCGATGGTTACACCTTGCTGATGGTGTTTCCGAGCCATGCCGCCAATCCCGCGCTCTATGCCAGCCTGCCCTACGACAGCGAAAAGGATTTTGCGCCGGTTTCAATGGTGACAAAGGTCAGCGAGATCCTGCTGGTGCCGGCCGCCTCGCCGGCCAAATCGGTCAAGGATCTGGTCGAACTGGCGCGCAAGGAGTCGCTCAACTACGCCTCGGTTGGGGTCGGCAGCCTCGCGCATCTCTCGGCCGAACTGTTCCTGACCATGGCCGGCGTCAAGATCACCCACATCCCCTATCGCGGCGTGCCGCAGGCGCAGCAGGCTGTGATCACGGGCGAAGTGGCGGCGTTCTTCGATACGCCGATCACGGCACTGCCGCAGATCCGCGCCGGCGCCGTGCGCGCGCTCGGCATCAGCACCGCCAAACGGCTCGCGGTGGCGCCGGAGATTCCCACCATCGCCGAAGCCGGCATCGCCGGCTACGAGGTGACCGGCTGGAACGGCATCCTGGCGCCGGCCAACACGCCGCGGCCGATCGTGGACAAGCTCAACAAGACCATCGTGGACGCGCTGAAGACGCCCGAGATCGAGAAGTTTCTGGCGGAGCAAGGGCTGGAGTCCGCCGGCAACAGCCCGGAGGAATTCGCCAGGCTGATGCACGCCGACATCGAAAAATGGAAGCGCGTGACGCGCGAAGCCGGCATCAAGCCGCAATAGGACGGGAGCACAGCATGGGCCGCAGAATAGCGATCGTCGGAGCGGGCGCGGTCGGCGGCTATGCCGGCGCTCATATGGTTCAAGCGGGCGAGGACGTCACCTTCATCGATCCATGGCCCGAGCATGTCGAGCACATGCGACAACACGGCCTGCGCGTCACCCACGCCAGGGACGTCGCGGAATTCACGGTCCCCGTGCGCGCGCTGCACGTCACCGACGCGCAGCAGCTGGCGCGGGAAACGCCGGTCGACATCGCCTTCGTCTGCATGAAGTCCTACGACACCGCCTGGGCCACCATGCTGATCCAGCAATATCTGGCGCCGGACGGCTACGTGGTGTCGCTGCAGAACTGCATGAACGAGGAGACCATCGCCGGCATTGTCGGCTGGGGCAAGACGCTCGGCTGCATTGCCAGCAGCATCACGGTCAACCTGCCCGGGCCCGGCCACGTCCACCGCGGCGCCGGCAAGCACGGGGCAGCGCACACGGTGTTTCGCGCCGGCGAAGTACACGGCCGCATCACGCCACGCGCGGAGGAAATCTGCCGGCTGGTCGGCTACACGGACAGCGCCAAGGCGACCTCCAATCTATGGGGCGAACGCTGGTCGAAACTGGTCGCCAACGCCATGGGCAACGGACTCTCCGCCTGCACCGGGCTGACCGGCGGCGAGATGCTGCACAACGAACCGATCCGCCGCTTCTCTACCCGGCTCGGCAGCGAGGCGATCCGGGTCGGCCAAGCGCACGGCTATCAGCTGGAGGAGATTTTGCATCTGGCGCCCGAGACGATCGCGCGCGCTGGCGAAGGCGACGAAGAAGCGATGCGCACCTGCGACGCGCAGCGCTTCGAGGACGGCAAGCGCACCGCCGCCGGGCAGCGTCCGTCGATGGGCCAGGACATGGAGAAAGGCCGGCGCACCGAGATCGAATTCCTCAACGGATTTATCGTGAACGAGGGCGAGAAAGTCGGCCTCGCCTGCCGCGCCAACGCCGCGCTGACGGATATCGTCAAGCGCGTCGAACGCAAGGAGCTGAAGCCCGATCCGCGGCACATCACCGAGCTCAGGCTGAACTGAGCGGAGCGCAGTGCGCTTACCCTCCCCTGAAGGGGGAGGGTCGACGCGACTGAAAGGAGCGGCCCTCCCCCTCCGGGGCACGGTCAAAACTACCCGACGGGCAAATCAATTCTGATTTTCAGAATTAAAAGTCAAGCCTCGAAAATAAAAATTTTTCGCTTAACACGTCGGGCAAATCACCTTTAGCAATTCGCCCGTCTCACCCGACGAGGGGCGTTGCGCACGTCACGAACGCGCGGTGGGATGCGATGGACGCGACAGCGTCGGGCGTGCAAGGGATTGCAGGGCGGATCAACTCCGTGAGCGATCGGCCGGCGCGCGGACGAACGGCGCTGCTAACTGTCCTCGACGAAACTGGCCGGATGGGTACGAGGTCCGGCGAGAGCTTTGGCGAGACGGGCGCGGACGGCGAAGTCGTGTAGGTCTGGCGCCCCGACGCTGGCGTCAAGTTTTGCGGAGATGTATCCGGCCCAACCGGGATCGGGGTGCATCATCAATCTGCGAAGCGACGGTGGCAAGAAAGCCCGGTCACCGAGACGATCACGTATAAGCCGTAACCCGTCGCGCAGGGAAAGCCGGATGATCCGGTTGAACCTGTGGTCCACTCGTGCGCTCGTTGTGCGCACGACCGCGGGTGCAATCGGCGCCCGGCTTTCCCTGCGCC
>JAYSPJ010000737.1:0-10444 GCA_043722155.1 Bradyrhizobium sp. | reverse complement strand
CGACCACATCTCGCCGGCCGGCGCGATCAAGCTGACGTCGCCCGCCGGCAAATATCTGTCCGAGCACCAGGTGCGTCCGGCCGACTTCAATCAATACGGCACACGGCGCGGCAACCATGAAATCATGATGCGCGGCACCTTCGCCAACATCCGCATCAAGAATTTCATGCTCCGGGGCGCCGACGGCAATATTCCGGAGGGCGGTCTCACGAAACATTGGCCCGACGGCGAGCAGATGTCGATCTACGAAGCCGCGATGAAGTACCAGGCGGAGAAGGTACCGCTGGTGGTGTTCGCCGGCGCCGAATACGGCAACGGCTCGTCGCGCGACTGGGCCGCGAAGGGAACGCGGCTGCTCGGCGTCCGCGCCGTGATCTGCGAGAGCTTTGAGCGCATCCATCGCTCCAATCTGGTCGGCATGGGCGTGCTGCCGCTGACCTTCGAGGATGGCGCATCATGGACCTCGATCGGCATGAAGGGCGATGAGACGGTCACGATCCGCGGCCTGCAGGGCGATCTGAAGCCGCGGCAGAAGCTGACGGCGGAAATCGTCTCCGGCGATGGTTCGCTGCAGCGCGTTTCGCTGCTGTGCCGGATCGATACCCTCGACGAGCTCGAATATTATCGGAACGGCGGCATCCTGCATTACGTGCTGCGCAAGCTGGCCGCGTAATCGTGATCGATGCCTCACCTCTAAGTGAGTGGCGAGTGAAGGGAAGGCGGCCTATGAAGGGCCGCCTTCGCGCGTTTAAGCCGCAAATCTCAACGGTTCGATGCGGATTCCGGTCGGTTTCTTGGTATGACAATATTGATGGCCTATAATTGTATTTCTCGATGGTCGGGCGCGCTCGGAGTTTGCGCGGTTGTCGCGATCATCCATCCGGCCCATGCCGACCCGCGTGCGGTGGTCGAGCTGTTCACGTCGCAGGGATGTTCGTCATGTCCGCCGGCCGACAAGATCATCGGCGAGCTGGCCAGGGATCCCAACGTCATCGCGCTGAGCATGCCGATCGATTACTGGGATTACCTCGGCTGGAAGGACACGCTGGCGGATTCGCGCTTCAGCGCGCGCCAGAAAGCCTATTCGCAGGCGCGCGGCGATCGCAACGTCTACACGCCGCAGGTCATCGTCAATGGATCGGTGCAGGTGATCGGCAGCGATCGCGCCAAGATCGAAGGCGCGATCGCTGAGACCGGGAAGGCCGACGGCGTGATGTCGGTGCCGGTGTCGATAACGCTGGCCGGCAAGCAGGTTACCGTTTCGGTCGCAGCCTCGACGAAAGGCCCCGCCGCCTCACTTCCCGCCGCCTCACTTCCCGCCGCCTCACTTGGCGAAGTCTGGATCTGTTCGGTCACCAAGGCGGTGCCGATCGCAATCGGGCGCGGCGAGAATCGCGGCCAGAAGGTCACCTACCACAACGTGGTGCGCAACCTGATCAAGGTCGGCGACTGGAACGGCTCTTCCGGCAGCTGGACCGTGCCGCTGGAAAATATCTCCCGCGAAGGCATCGATGCCGCGGTGGTATTTGTCCAGGGCGGCAGTCGCGACAAGCCCGGCGCGATGCTGGGCGCGGCCTACACGTCGCTGCACTGAAATTTGCCGCTGTCATTCCGGGGCGCGCGTCTTCGCGCGAACCCGGAATCCAGAAGTTGTTGGAACGAGATTCCGGGTTCGCGCCGGCGCGCCCCGGAATGACAGCCGAGAGACCGTGCCCCAAAAGAAAAAGGACCAACTTTCGTTGGCCCAGTATGGGGATAAACTATCCTGCGAACAGGCCCGATCCCGACGGCCCCGGGGGGCTGGGGGCTGAGGAATCCGGAACCGAAAGGACCGGGCCAACGCAGGATCTGTTTGTCGCAACCCAGCAGGGCGGTCGCTTGGCGGAAGTTGGGCGGTATTATGATTCCGCTAACGTTCCCGTGACGTCGTTTTTCCGGGGCCCCGGACGTCTGGTCGCAGGATAGATCGACCTCCGGGCCCTCTTGCAGCCGCGCCCGGTTGGCGCGATCATGTCGGGGAGATGACGAGGAGGCGCCCTATGAGCTCGATGTCGGAGGAAGCCGATCCAAGCGAAACCCGCGCAGCGGTGCGCAATGCCGCTGCGAGTCCGGTGCCGGGCCTTGTGACGTTCAGTCGTATCGAACTCAATCGGATTCTGAACCTGTACGGGCGCATGGTCGCCGACGGCGAATGGCGCGACTACGCCATCGACTTTCTCAAGGACCGCGCGGTGTTCTCGGTATTCCGCCGCGCCTCCGAAGTCCCGATCTATCGCATCGAGAAAGATCCGCGGCTTGCGCGCAAGCAGGGAATCTACAGCGTGATCTCGGCGAGCGGGCTGATCCTGCGCCGCGGCCATGAACTCGATCGCGTGCTGCTGGTGATCGACCGCAAGCTGGCGGTAGTTTGACAATTGTTCGTCATTCCGGACCAGCGCGCAGCGCTGGATCCGGAATCTCGAGATCGGACCGATGCCTGCTGCGCGAGATTCCGGGTTCGGCTCGGAGCCTGTCATCGGGCGGCGCAAAGCGCCGACCCGTTGGAGCCGCCCCGGAATGACGGACACATGCTTTCTTTGCATGGGGTTGTTTTCGATACTTTGGTCGCGAGCGGGCACCCCGTCGGCCTTGGGGCTGGGAAGGCACCTGCTCCAGGCCACGAATTGCGATCAGGCCGGCAGTGTCGTGCCCCCATCTCCGAGCGCGCGCTGCATCATCACGGTGTCGAGCCAGCGGCCGAATTTGAAGCCGACATCGGGGTGGGTCCCGATCGTCTGAAACCCGCATTTGCGGTGCACGCCGATCGACCCGGCATTGGCGGAATCGCCGATCACCGCGATCATCTGGCGATAGCCGCGGGATTCGCATTCGGCGATCAGCCGTTGCAGCAATCGCAGGCCGACCCCGCGCCGGTGGATCGCCGGCTGAAGATAGACCGAATTCTCCACCGTGAAGCGATAGGCCGGCCGTGGCCGGTAGGCGCCCGCATAGGCATATCCGACCACGCGGCCTTCGAGGGCGGCGGTGAAATAGGGAAAGCCACCTTCCATCAGCACGTCGAAGCGCCGGGTCATTTCGTCAAGGTCGGGCGGGATCAGCTCGAAGGTCGCGGTGCCGTAGCGCACCGCGTGTTCGTAGATCTCGGTGATGGCGGGCAGGTCGGCCGCGGTGGTGGGCCTGATGTCGAGAGTTTGCATGGTGTGGAGAAGATATCAGCAGACCGATCTGGATCAACTTTCTTTCGCCATGGCCGCGCATAGCCGTCTGAAGGACGGCGTCGCTTCCGCACGCCTATGTCCCGGCCATGACAGTGATGGCCAAAAGAAGAGCCCCGGCCGTGAGGCCGGGGCTCGAATTACTCCGCTGGATGCGGCGGTCAGTCGCGCTGACCGAGCAACTGCAGCAGCAGCGTGAACAGGTTGATGAAGTTCAGGTAGAGCGACAATGCGCCGGTAATCGCCGCGCGCTCCGCCACTTCGCCGCCTTCCGAGGCGTAGCCGTAGATGTAGTCGTTCTTCAGCCGCTGGGTATCCCAGGCGGTGAGGCCCGCGAACACCAGCACGCCGACGACCGACACGATGAACTGCAGCATCGAGCTGGCGAGGAAGATGTTGACCACGCTCGCGATGATGATGCCGAACAGGCCCATGATCAGGAACGAGCCCATGCCGGTCATGTCGCGCTTGGTGGTGTAGCCGTAGAGGCTCAGCGCGCCGAAGGTGGCCGAGGTGATGAAGAACACCCGCACGATCGAGGTGTGCGTATACACCAGGAAGATCGACGACAGCGAGATGCCCATCAGCGCCGCGAACGCCCAGAACAGCAACTGTGCCGTCGCGGGCTTGAGCCGGTTGATGCCGAACGAGATCGCGAACACCATGGCGAGCGGTGCCAGGATGAAAAGCCACTTCAGCGGGCTCACATACATCGCGTAGCCGAACGACGTCAGGTAGGCGTTGCCGAACTTGGCCACGGCGCCGGCCTGATCGGTGGTCACCGCCGCCATATAGACGCCGAGCGCGGCGAGGCCGGTGATGGCGAGGCCGATCGTCATGTAGTTGTAGATGCGCAGCATGTAGGAGCGCAGACCGGCGTCGACGGTCGCAGCGTCAGTGCGCCCGGCGGCCCGGCCGAAAGGAGAAGCGTAGTTGCGGTCTAGGTCCGACATGGTCGAATTCCCGTTGTTGGCGCGGCGGAGCGCAAGGGTTTGCGACGCCAGCTAGAAATCTATCTCAGATGCCGCACTTGTTGCTCGTCAAGGCGGCGTCTGACCCGATTGGTATGTGGGAAACTAACACATTCATCGCAAGCTTCCATGCGCGGCTGAATGTCGCTCTGCGGCATGTTATCAGGCGACGCCTGACCCGGGGGGCGCTGCAAATCCCCGATAAGGAGCTGATTCACGGCAACCCGCGTTAACGCTGCGAGCGCCGCCTGCTTCAATTTGTCATAAATTCCGCAGCACGGTCGCCGGTTTCTGGTTCAGGGCCAGCAGCGTGCCGGCGAGCCCGAGGCCTACCGTCACGATCAGCGCCGCCAGGACCACGCCGGCGGCGCTGCCGGCCTGCCAGTCGAAGCTCAGCGTCATCAGCCGGGTCACGATCAGCCAGGCCGCGATGGAACCTGCTATCACCCCGAAAATCGCGGTGGCAAAGCCGATCATCAGATATTCCAGCGCGTAGGCGCCCAGCAGCCGCGCCCTTGTAGCGCCCAGGGTCTTGAGAATGACGGCGTCGTAGACCCGGTGACGATGGCCGGCGGCCAGCGCTCCGCCCAGCACCAGAATGGCCGATATCAGCGTCACCGTGCTGGCGCCGCGGATCGCCAGCACCAGGTTGGTCACCACCGTTCCGATGGTTTCCAGCGCCTCGCGGACCCGCACGCTGGTCACCATCGGGAAGGCGTCGGCCACCGACTTGATGATCCGGGCGTCGCCGGCCGAGTCCGGATGGGCCTCGGTCAGGGTCGCGATATGGGTATGCGGCGCGCCCTTGAAGGTATTGGGCGAAAACACCAGCGCAAAATTGATGCCGAGGCCTTGCCAGTCCACGGTGCGCATATTGCCGATGGTGGCCGGGATATCGCGGCCGAGCACGTTGACGACGATCTCGTCGCCGATCTTGATCCTGAGCCCGTCGGCGATCTTCTTCTCGATCGAGACCAGCGGCGGGCCGTCATAGTCGGCGCTCCACCATTGGCCCTCGACCACCTTCGATCCCTTGGGGATCTCGCCGGTATAGGTCAGGCCGCGATCGCTCTGCAGCACCCATTCGATGTCGGACGAGGGCTTGAGGTCTTCCGCCTTGACGCCGCGGGCGCCGACAATGCGGCCGCGCAGCATCGGCACGTCCTCGACGGTCGATTGCGGCGCGGTCTGTTTCAGGAACGCGTCGAAGCGACCGGCCTCGCCGGTGGGAATGTCGATGAAATAGAACGACGGCGCGCGGTCCGGCAACGCCGCCAGGAATTGCCGCCGCAGATTGCCGTCGATCTGGGTAATGGTGACCAGCACCGCGAGGCCGAGGCCGAGCGACATCACCACCGACGGCGTCAGCGCGCCGGGCCTGTAGATATTGGCGATCGCCAGCCGCAGCATGGTGATGCGGGTGCGCGGCAGGCGCCGCGCCAGCGCCATCAATCCGGCGGCGATGCCGCGCAGCATCGCGAACACCACGATCGAGGACGCCACGAACACCGCCGCGATCCGCTTGTCGTAGGCAAGCCCGATCGCCACCGCGATCAGCAATCCGATCACGACAGCCATCAACACGAGATAGCCCCAGCGCGGGCGATGCCACTCGCTGCTGACCGCCTCGCGGAACAGCGCCGCCACGGGTACGTCATGCACCCGGCCGAGCGGCCACAGTCCGAAGGCGAGCGCGGTCAAGAGGCCGTAGACGAACGACAGCGCCAGCTCATCGAGATGTAACGCCGGCACCACCGGGAGCGGTAAGAGCTTGCCGAACACGCCGACGATCGCGAATGGCAGTGCCGCGCCGGCGACGAGGCCGATCACCGAGCCGACGGTGGCGAGTACGACCACCTGCGTCAGGTAGATGGTGAAGACGTCGCGGCCGGTGGCGCCCAGCGCCTTGAAGGCGGCGATGACGTCGCGGCGGCGATCGATATGGCTTTTGACGGCGTTGGCGACGCCGACGCCGCCGACCAGCAGCGCGGCGAGGCCGACCAGGGTCAGGAACTGGGTAAAGCGGTTGATGGTGCGCTCGAGCTGCGGCGAGGCATTGCCGCGGCTGCGAATCTCCCAGCCGGCCTGGGGCAGGGTGCTTCGCGCATCGCTGGCGAGCGCGGTCGCGGCGCGATCGTCGGCGGCATTATCGGGCAGTTTTACCCGGTAGATCCAGCGCACCAGGCTGCCCGGCTGCAGCAACTCGGTCGCGCGCAGGCCGGCTTCGCTGACCAGGAATCGCGGGCCCAGACCGACGCCGCCGGCCAATTTGTCCGGCTCGGCGCCGACCACGCTGCGAATCTGGAATGTCGCATTGCCGACAGTGACGCGGTCGCCGATCTTGAGATCGAGCCGCGCCAGCAGGATCGAATCGGTGGCCGCGCCGAACGCGATGCCTGATGGGTCCTGGCGCTCGGCCAGCAAATCCGCCACCGGCATCGCTGGTTTGAGCGTCAGCTCGCCGAGCATCGGGTAGGCGCGGTCCACGGCCTTGAGCTCGACCAGCGCGAGGCGGCCGTCGCCGGTGCGCGCCATGCCGCGCAGCGTTGCCGCCACCGATACTTCCCCGCGCGATCGCAGAAACGCGACCTCGTCGGGCTTGGCTTCGCGCTGGATCAGGGAGAAGGCGACGTCGCCGCCGAGCAGCGTGCGGCCCTCGCGCGCCAGTCCCGCGCCGAGGCTCGCCGCGACCGAGCCGACCCCGGCAATCGCCATCACGCCGAGCGCGATGCAGGCGATGAAGACGTAAAAGCCGCGCAGGCCGCTGCGCAGCTCGCGCAGGGCATAGCGCAGGGCGAGCGATGCCGCGCGGCTGCCGGAGGCGGGTTCGGCGGCAATACTTCCGGCGGCAATACTTCCGGCGGCAAGGCTCATGACGCGGCTTCGCGATCCGCCGGCTGGGTGTCGATCCGGCCGGAGCGCAGCCGCACCACGCGGTCGCAGCGCTGCGCCAGCGAGGTATCGTGGGTGACCAGCACCAGCGTCATGCCGCGCTCGGCATGCTTGGTGAACAAGAGATCGACGATCTGCTTGCCGGTGGCTTCGTCGAGATTGCCGGTGGGCTCGTCCGCCACCAGGATCGCCGGATCGGGCGCCAGCGCGCGGGCGAGTGCGACGCGCTGCTGTTCGCCACCGGACAATTGGGTGGGATAATGATGCAGGCGGTCGCCGAGACCGACCGACGTCAGTTCCTGCGCCGCGCGCCTCGACGCATCGGGATTGCCGGCGAGCTCCAGCGGCACCGCGACATTTTCCAGCGCCGTCATGGTCGGAATCAGATGAAACGACTGGAACACGATGCCGACCTGGCGGCCGCGAAAGCGCGCCAGCGCGTCTTCATCGAGGGCATTGAACGGGGTGCCGCTGACCACCACCTCTCCGCTGTCAGGACGCTCCAATCCCGCCATTACCATCAGCAGGGTGGATTTTCCCGAACCGGAGGGGCCGATCAGGCCGATCGCTTCACCAGGAGCGACCCGCAGGCTGATATCCTTGAGGATATGAACGCGCGCCGCGCCCGTGCCGAGCGAGAGATTGACGTTCGAGATGGCAATGGTGTCCGGCTCGAGGCCGGCCAGCGATGAGGGTTTGATGAGACTGTCCATGGTCCGCTCATATGGCACTTCCTCAGGCGAGGTCGAGGGGGCAAGGCGGATGTTCGCGCACATGCTCGTGTTGAGCCTGATCCTGCTGGCGCCCGCAACGGCCTATGCCCAGGCGACGGCTGCCCGGCAGACCCAGCCGGTGAAGATCGTCGTTTTGGGTGATTCGCTGAGCGCGGGCCTTGGCCTTTCGGCCCCCGCCACGTTCCCGGCGCGGCTACAAAAAGCGTTACAATCCAAAGGGATAGCAGTCGACATGACCAATGCCGGAGTGTCCGGCGACACCAGTTCCGGCGGCCGCGACCGGCTCGACTGGTCGGTGCCGGTGGGAACCCAGGCCGTGATTGTCGAGCTCGGCGCCAACGACGCGCTGCGCGGCGTCGATCCCAAGGTCACCCGATCGGCCCTGACCGATATCCTGACGCGGCTGAAGGCGCGCGGGATCGCGGTTCTCCTGTGCGGGATGTACGCGCCGCCGAACTACGGCAGCGACTATGCTGCGCGTTTCAACGCGATCTATCCCGATCTTGCGGCCTCGTTCGGGGTGCCGCTGTATCCGTTTTTCCTCGAGGGCGTGGCGACGGAGGCCAAGCTCAATCAGGCCGATGGCTTGCATCCGACCGCGGACGGGATCGATGTCATCGTCAAGAACATCCTGCCCACGGTGGAGGCATTTCTGGGCGCGATATCAGGGCAACGCAGTTGAAAAACGGGCAGCGATAACCTTAAGCACAGGAGTTTTCCCGGGGCTCACGCCGGATGCTTCGCGGAGTCACATAACTACGGTAAAAATAGCGATCGGTGATTCGTTGCCGGATTCTTCTACAGGGCGTGATCTTTCCCGAAAAACCGGTCTCCAGCCAGGATCAAGTCCGGGACAGGCTTTTTCGGGATCACGCCTCAGCATCGGGAGTCTTGCGATGCCGCGGTTGTTTACTGGACTGGAAATCCCGGCCGAGATCGGCCAGACGCTTTCCAATTTGCGTGGCGGCCTTCCGGGCGCGCGCTGGATCGACCCCGAAAATTATCACGTCACCTTGCGCTTTATCGGCGATATCGACGGCGTCGCGGCGAATGAAATCGCCTCGCTGCTGTTTCGAATCAATCGCAAGCCGTTCGAAGTGGCGCTGCAAGGCCTGTCGAGTTTTGGCGGGAAAAAGCCGCGCGCGGTGGTCGCCTCGGTGCTGCCGAGCCGTCCCCTGATCGAGCTGCAGGCCGAACTGGAGCGTCTGATGCAACGCATCGGGCTCGATCCCGAGGGCCGCAAATTTACCCCGCATGTGACCTTGGCGCGGCTGCGCGACGCCTCCAACCAGGACGTTGCCGACTATCTGTCGGTGCGCGGCTATTTCCCCACGCGCGTGTTCACGGCGTCGCGCTTCGTGCTGTTCTCCTCGCGCGCCTCCACCGGCGGCGGGCCCTATGTGGTCGAGGATTCCTACGCGCTGAGCGCGTGAGGGCGGTGCTCGCCACGGCCACAGCCGTCTTCGCCCGGCTTGATCGGGCGCCCGGTATTCCAGAGCCGCCTGCGATCGAACCGATAAGCCGCGGCGTACCGGCTACCCGCTTTCGCGGGTATGACGAGTTCGGTGTGGGTCGGCGCCTGCGCTTGCATGCCCCTCCCACCAATTCGCGGCTTGCATTTTTCCCCGCGCTAGGGCCGTAAGGGGGCCATGCTGTCTCCGCCCTACGCCTCGTTCCGCACCCATTATCAGAGCCTCGTGGCCTCAGGCGCGATCGAGGCCGACGCCGCGCAGGCGGAGGCCGCCGAGGCATTCGTCGGCCTCGAACAGCGGCTGACCGGCTACAAGCCGGTGCGCAAGCAGAGCCTCCTGGGCCGGCTGTTCGCCGACAAGGATGAGGCGCCGCCGCGCGGCCTGTACTTCCATGGCGAAGTCGGGCGCGGCAAGACCATGCTGATGGATCTATTTTTTCAGCAGAGCCCGGTGGTGCACAAGCGCCGCGCCCATTTCCACGAATTCATGGCCGAGGTGCATGAGCGGATCTATGGCTACCGCCAGAATATCGCGCGCGGCGAGATCGCCGACGGCGATGTGATCGGGCTCACCGCGGCGTCGATTTTCGACGAGGCCTGGCTTTTGTGTTTCGACGAATTTCATGTCACCGACATCGCCGACGCGATGATCCTCGGCCGGCTGTTCTCAAGACTGTTCGAACTCGGCACCGTGGTGGTGGCGACCTCGAACGTCGCGCCCGGCGATCTCTACAAGGGCGGCCTGAACCGCGCGCTGTTCCTGCCCTTCATCGCGCAGATATCTGCGCATATGGACGTGCTGCGGCTCGACGCCCGCACCGACTTCCGGCTGGAAAAACTCGCGGGCGTGAAGACGTGGCTGGTGCCGGCGGATCACGCCGCCGCGGCCGCGCTCGACAAGGCCTGGGTCAGGATGACCGGCAACGCGCCCTGCCGGCCGCGCGATATTTCGATCAAGGGCCGCATCCTGCATGTGCCGTGTTCGGCACATGGCGTGGCGCGGTTTTCCTTTGCGGATATCTGCGAGAAGCCGCTGGCGGCTTCCGACTACCTGCGGCTCGCGCACGATTATCATACCATCATGATCGATCACATTCCGGCAATGGATTACGCCGACCGCAACGCCGCCAAGCGCTTCATCACGCTGATCGACACGCTCTA
>JAYSPJ010000736.1:0-6646 GCA_043722155.1 Bradyrhizobium sp. | reverse complement strand
AGGCGCTGATCGGCAGCAAACTGGATGACGCGGCGCTGAAGGCCGCCGCCGCCGCCTGTTCCGCCGCCTGCCGTCCGATCGACGACAAGCGCGGCACCATCGTTTATCGCACCAAGGTTGCCGGCGTGCTGCTCAAGCGCACCGCGGCCATCGCCGCCCAGCGCGCAAAAGAACATTGAAATTTGGGAAATTGAGAAAATGTCAAAACTGCACGTTTCCACCACCATCAACGGCGAGCCGATGGAGTTTCTCTGCGAGCCGTCCGACACCATGCTCGACGCGCTGCGCGGGCCGCTCGGCCTGACCGGCTCGAAGGAAGGCTGTGCGTCCGGCGATTGCGGCGCCTGCAGCATCACGGTCGACGACCGGCTGGTCTGTTCCTGCCTGATGCTCGCGGTCGAGTCGGAAGGCCATGAGCTGCAAACCATCGAGGGCATGGCCCACGGCGAAAAGCTGCATCCGCTGCAGCAGAAATTCCTGGAAATGGCGGCCCTGCAGTGCGGCATCTGCACCTCGGGCATGCTGGTCGCCTCCGATGCGCTGCTGCGGAAGAATCCGAAGCCGAGCGAGGAGCAGGTGCGGTTCTGGCTCGCCGGCAACCTCTGCCGTTGCACCGGTTACGACAAGATCGTGCGGGCGGTTCTGGAAACCGCCGATGAAATGCGGGAGGCAGCGCAATGAACATTATCACCAACAACAAGTGGATCGGCCAGCGCACCATCCGGCCCGACGGCGCCGACAAGGTGACGGGCCGCGCGGCGTTCGCCGCCGACACCAACATGCCCGGCATGATCTGGGGCAAGGTGCTGCGCAGCCCGCATCCGCACGCCCGCATCAAGTCGATCGACACGTCGAAGGCCGAGGCGCTGCCCGGCGTCAAGGCGGTGGTGTCGGCGCGCGATATCGTCGACTTCCCGATCGACAAGTCGGTGATGCTCGGCATCCAGGACATGCGCTGGATGTGCCGCAACGTGATGGCGCGCGAGAAGGCGCTGTTTCCCGGCCACCCCATCGCGGCGGTGGCCGCCACCACCGAGGCGATCGCAGCCCATGCCTGCGAGCTGATCGAAGTGGAATACGAGGTGCTGCCGTGGGTGATCGAGATCGACGACGCGCTCAAGCCGGACGCGCCGATCCTGCACGACTTCATGAAGTTCGAGGGCAAGCCGTCCAACATCGGCGGCCGGCTCGAAGTCAAGAAGGGTGACGTCGCCGAAGGCTTCAAAGCGGCCGAAGTGATCGTCGAGCGAACCTTCACCACCCGTCCGGTGCATCAGGGCTACATCGAGCCGCACGCCTGTCTCGTCAGCGTCGGCGCCGACAACAAGACCACGATCTGGAGTTCGAGCCAGGGCCAGTTCATGGTGCGCGCGATGACCGCGTACCTCACCGGCATTCCGCAGAGCGACATCCGCGCCATCCCCGCCGAAATCGGCGGCGGGTTCGGCGGCAAGACCATCGTCTATCTGGAGCCGCTGGCGACGTTGCTGGCGAAAAAATCCGGCCGCCCGGTGAAGATGGTGATGACCCGCGAGGAAGTGATGCGGGCGACCGGTCCGACTTCCGGCTCCAAGAGCACCGTAAAAATCGGGGCGAAGAAGGACGGCACCATCGTCGCTGCGGAAGGCACCTTCTGGCTGCAGGCCGGCGCGCTGCCGGGCTCGCCGATCCGGGGTGCTGTGGGCTGCAGCTTCTCGCCCTATGATATCCCGCATGTGCTGTCGGTCGGCTTCGACGTGCTCTCCAACCGCTCCAAGGTCGCGGCCTATCGTGCCCCGGGCGCGCCGATCGGCGCCTATGCGGTGGAGTGCGTGCTCGACGAACTCGCCGAAGCGCTCAAGATGGATCCGCTCGAATTGCGTTTGAAGAACGCCGCGAAGCAGGGCACCAAGGCCGCGTTCGGTCCGGTGTTTCCGCGCATCGGCTACGTCGAGACGCTGCAGGCCGCGAAAGCGCATCCGCATTACACGGCACCGCTCGGCAAATGGCAGGGCAGGGGCGTCGCCAGCGGCTTCTGGTTCAACGCCGGCGGTGAATCGAGCGCGCAGGTCAACATCACCGAGGACGGCAACGTCGTCGTCACCACAGGCCATCCCGACGTCGGCGGCTCGCGCGCCGCGATCGCCAACATCTGCGCCGAGCTGCTCGGCATCGACTACCGCCGGGTGTCGGTGCTGATCGGCGACACCGCCACCATCGGCTTTTCGAATCTCACCGGCGGCAGCCGCGTGCTGTTTGCGTCGGCAATGGTGGTGACGCAATCGACCGACAAGATCATCACCACGCTGCGCGAGCGCGCCGCGAAGATCTGGGAGATCGATCCCGAAGCGGTGAAATGGGAAAATGGTGCGGCGCATCCGGCGAGCCCCAACGCCGGCCAGTTCGAACCGCTGACCCTGGCCGAGCTCGCGGCCAAGGCTCCGTCGATGGGCGGGCCGATCGGCGCCGGGGTGCAGCTCAACACCGAAGGCGCCGAGGGCGGTTTCGGCACCCACATCTGCGACGTCGAGGTCGATCCCGAACTCGGCATCGTGCGCGTGATACGCTACACCGCGGTGCAGGACGTCGGCCGAGCCATTCATCCCGGCTATGTCGAGGGCCAGATGCAGGGCGGCGTCGCCCAGGGCATCGGCTGGGCGCTGAATGAGGAATACATCTACAACAAGAACGGCAAGGTCGATAACCCCGGCTTCCTCGATTATCGCATGCCGGTCTGCTCGGATCTGCCGATGCTCGACGCTGTGATGGTCGAAGTGCCCAATCCAAAGCATCCGCAAGGCGTCAAGGGCGTCGGCGAAGTGCCGCTGGTCCCGGTGATGGCCGCAGTCGCCAACGCCATCCACAACGCGCTCGGCAAACGCTTCTACAGCCTGCCGATGTCGCCGCCCGTGGTGCTGGAGGTGATCGACGGCAAGGGATGAGGCTCTCGTCGATTCAACGGGTGCGAACACGCCATATCCCTGCCGTCATCGCCCGCGAAAGCGGGCGATCCAGTATTCCGAGGCGTCAGACATGAAATTGAAAAGCCACGGCGCACTGGATCGCGCGAATGCGCGCCCGATGATAAACTCCGCGACATCCGGAATGTAATTGGGAATAGCCATGCAAAAGGTCCTGGTCGAGAACAACGCCGACGGCACCACGCTGATCACGATCAACCGGCCGGAACGCCGCAACGCGATTTGTGCCGAGACGGCGCTGCTGCTGCAAAAGGCGTTTCAGGAGTTCGAGCGCTCGCCCACGCAGCGGGCTGCGGTGCTCACCGGCGCCGGCAACGAGGCGTTTTCCGGCGGCGCCGATACCGGCAATTTTCCAGAACAACTGTGGCGCTGCATCCCGACCGTCGGCTTTGAGACCACCAAGCCGATCATATCGGCGGTAGGCGGCTGGTGCATCGGCGGCGCGCTGGTGGTCTCGATGATGTGCGATCTCACGGTGGCGGCGGAGAATGCCAGATTTTCCTATCCCGAGGCGCGACTGGGTTTTACCGGCGGCCTGATTGCCGGCCTCGCGGCGCGCATTCCGCATAAAATTGCGATGGAAATGATGCTGCTATGCCGTGTGCTCGATCCGCAGCGCGCTTATACGATCGGCCTCGTCAACGAGGTGGTGCCGACCGGGCAGCAGGTCCCGGTCGCGCTGAGCATGGCGCGCGAAATGGCCGGGTTCTCGCCGCTGGTGCTGAAGACGTTGAAGCGTTTTGTGACGGATGGTGTGCTGGCGCAGGGACCGTCCGAGCAATCCGGCCGGGCCCAGCGCGCGCTGCACGAGGTCAAGGAAAGTGAAGACGCCGGCGAGGCGTGGTCGGCGGTGAAGGAAAAGCGCAAGGCCGTCTACAAGGGACGCTAGCGCGTTTTGCGAACGACATCGTCGATGGCGTAATTGAGACGCTCGATGAAGTCGGCGATCCCCGCATCGCCTTTCACAAGTCCCTCAAGCGCATTGGCCCGGCGGCTCGTGACCTCGGATATGCCGCGCCTGCTCAGGTGCATGATGTTCCTGCATTTGGGACACGTCGCTATGTCGGAAGTGCCAAAGCGGGTCGGCATGGGCGGCCTTTCTTCTGAGGGACCAACCTGCCGCCCGAATTGCGTTCCATGTAATGACGGGCCAATCCGCTACCCAGGTCATTCGCATCTGCAACCATGACGATATGGGTCGAAACGGCGCCAATAGGCGCTGGGAGCTTCCCGGCGGTGAGAAATGTTCGGAACATTTGGTGAGTTCACCGGTTAATCGACGGTAACCCCAAGAGGAGGTTCAGCATGAACAAGGTCATTATCTCTCTCGCGCTCGGCGCCAGCGCGCTGTTCGCCACGGCTGCGTCCGCGGCTCCGCTCTCGAACGGAATCGCGGTTATTCCTGACAACGGCATCGAAAACGTCCGCATGGTCTGTGACCAGTATGGGCGCTGCTGGCGGCAACGTGGCCAGCGCCGCGTTATCGTCGAGGATTCGTACAATTACGATGCGCCGCGGGCGCGCTACATCGAACGGCGCGGATACTATGACGGCGGATACTACGGCAATGGTCCGAGCGTCGGTATCGGCGTTGGTCCGGGCGGCGTGGGGATCGGCTTTGGAGCGGGTCCGCGCTGGTAAGCCCGCGACCGCAGCTTAGATGCAATCGCTTCATGAAGGGGGCCGCCAACCGAGGCGGCCCCTTTTGTCATGGCCCGGAAGCCCGCCGGGCCTTCGGCACAGCGGGCCTTGATCGGTGCCGGGTCAGCCTAGTGTTTCAGCGGTTTCCAGCCGGCGTGATCGAAGTGTGCGCCGTACAGCTCGAGCGCCTGCACGATCTTCACGGCGCCCTGGTCGCGTCCCTTGTCCGCCTTCAGGACGGCAATGCCATCGAGGATCTGTCCCAGAACGACGTGAAGCTGGTGGTCGGCTTCCTCGGGCAACTTGCAATTTGCAGTGACATAATCGATCTGCCCCTGCACGCGTCCGGCCAGTTGCTCGTAGGCTCCGCGAGACCACGAGAGAATTTGTTACGGTGGAAGGGTGGACCCATGGCGGGTCGTGAACGGTTTTCCTGACCGGGAGATAGGGAGTGTCCAGCAGAGGAGTTTGCGTTGGCGCAACGTTCGGGACGAAAGCTCGGAGCCGGCTTTGAGTCGCCCGCTACTGCATCCGAGTCGCAGAAAGGGATTCGCTTGCGCGCGCTGTCGATGAACCGCGCTTCGGCCGGACGCTGAATAGGCGGCCTACCGTGTAGCCGCATGCCAGTGGTTCACGAGACCAGCGAAATTATTTGGCCATCCGCCAGGCGAACAGCACCGCAGTCGCCCCGAGCGCCGCCGCGACGACCGCCATCACCAGCCCGCTGCCGAGCGCCAGAAGCACCGCGACGTGATAGCCGATCAGCGCGCCGGCAATACCCACCAGGGCGCTGGTGATGATGCCCCGGTTGGAGCCGGAGAACTGACGGGCCAGCCATGACGGCCCCGCGAGCCGGTCGAACAGCAAGCCGGCGGCGATGCCGATGGCGAGTATGACGATGAAGGTGACGGCGGGGTCGCGCATGCGGGTCGCCTCGATGGTTGGACGGGGCCAGGCAAACGCCGGGAGGCCCGGGGTTCGGCGTCGAACGACCGGAAAGGTGCGCCCTTAACGCCGGAGAAGTCGACGCAAAATATGCGGCATCGACGGTCCCGATCACCGATCTAGTCCTTCAGGACCTGCCGCTGTTTCTTCAACGAGCTGCGCCGGCTGATTTTCGCCTTGGCGATGCGAACCGCATCCGCCCTGGCCGAGGCTTTCCTTGCAGCCTTGTTCGGCTTCTTGTCGATCACGGGCGTCATGGACTGCGGCTGCATCAGCCTGTCCGAGCCGTGCTCCACAGGCTGCACATTCATCGGACCAGTCAACGGCTCATCGGGTCTGGGCATGGCTGATAACGCTTGGCCGGCGAACTGGTTCAATCCGGCGAGGACGGAGTTCGGAGCGGGCGTCCATGGTTCGACCGCCGCGGCCCGGCGGCGTCATCGATCGAACGGCAGTTTTCCCTGGTCCTCGGACCAGTCGATCACCTCGAAAAACATCCCGCGCTTGAGCATCTCGGATTCGAGGTCGGCCGCATGCTCCTTCCAGTCGGCTGTCTGACGCACGCGAAACCTGCATTCTTCGCCGAGCGCGGCCAGCGCGTCGTCAGCCGCGAGCGCGCCGCGCACGCTCTCGTACATCATGGTCAGACTGTCGTTGGTGAAGGCCTGATAGTTCATGGGGGTCCCCGCCCTGTGAAAACGCCACCCGCCGCAAGCGCCGGCTGTTGCCCAAGGACCACCCAAGGACCACCCAAGGACCACCCAAGGGCAACGCAATGCTGCGCTCGGCCGGTTAATCGAGCGTTGCGGGTGCTCGTCATGCCCCGGCTTGTCCGGGGCATCCACGTCTTGGCTAGCCCTTCGGCAAGAGAGACGTGGATGGCCGGGACAAGCGACGCCGACCTTGCCTGAGTGATCCTGCTGGAAGTTACGGCGTCCCGCTCACCCCTTCGTCCCCATCACATACGGCTTCAGCATCGCATACATCACGCTGTGCGTCGGTGTCGGCACGCCGAGCCGGCGGCCCAACTCCGCGACCTTGCCGCCGAGCCAGGGCAGCTCCAGCCGGTTGCCGCGCTCGAGATCGAGTGCCATCGAGGC
>JAYSPJ010000735.1:0-12287 GCA_043722155.1 Bradyrhizobium sp. | reverse complement strand
CGCGGTCGATGCGCACGAGTTGCTCGACCGCTTCGATGAACACGGACTCGGGCAGCTGCGCCATGGCCATGCGGTCGGCCGAATTCCGAAAGCGTCTTGCGTTGGCGTCGGGGCGGAACAGGTTCACGCCGCCGTCGTCGCGCTGGTAGGCCTTGAGGCCTTCGAAAATCTCCTGCGCGTAATGCAGGACGGCGGTGGCCGGATCGAGCGGGAAATTGGCGCGGGATTCGACGCGCGCGCCATGCCAGCCCTTCGCCTGATCGTAGCGGACCACAGCCATGTGATCGGTGAAAATCCGGCCGAAACCCGGGTCCACGAGCCTTGCGGCGCGCTCCTTCTCGGACGTCGGATTCGTCGCAGGCTGGATTTCGAATTTCAAACTCATTCCCTTGCTTCCCGCTGTCGGAACCGGCGCGCGTTCTGGCGCCGGCCTGTCTGTCCGAGCCTGATCGAACGAAACTCCCATGGGCTCTCTCCCGGATCGACGCTGTTCTCGCGCCTGCGCCGCGGCGCTGTTGGTAACGCCTGGCCTTCCACTGCCGGCCTTGCGGCCGCTTGCCACGCCGCCACGTCCTTAGGACATGCTTTTGTGGAATGCGGAAGTCCAGTATGTTTGCCGAAATGCCGCTCGACAATCGCACGGTCAACAAATTCGCGGCGGTGGCCGCCACCTCAGGCTTTTAGAACTGTACCGCGGGCGAGACGACTTAATGTTTCGTCGCGGCTGACAGTTTTGTAACATTGAACCCAAGATACGTCAATATGACTGACATAAATTTCTCAACCGCGTCGTCCGACCCTGATTCGAGGGCGCCTGAAGCGCGATCCCCTGCCCCGGGTCACGCCGATTTGCGCTGGGATATCATCGAGCTGTTGTTCTTCGCCTACCGGGATTTCGTGGGCGACGCCGATCACGAATTGGAGGCCTTCGGGTTCGGGCGGGCGCATCACCGGGTGCTGCATTTCGTCCACCGTTATCCCGGCCTGAAGGTCGCCGATCTGCTGGACGTGCTGCGCATCACCAAGCAGTCGCTCGGACGGGTGCTCAAGCAGCTGCTCGACGAAGGCTATATCGTGCAGCGCACCGGCAACAACGACCGCCGGCAGCGCCTGCTGTTCGCCACCGCCAAGGGCGAGGCGCTGGTCGGCAAGCTCGCGGGCCTGCAGACCGACCGGATCACCCGCGCGCTCGGCGATATCGGGCCTGACGGCGCCGATACGGTGCGCCGGTTCCTGCGCGCCATGATCGATCACGACGATCCCGACAAGGTGCTGGCGACCATTCTCGGAACCGGCAAAGCAACCGAAAAGGACTAGAGCGTGATCCAGGCTGCCACCATCGCGCGGACCCCGCCGCAACCGGCCGACGACGCGCCGCATCTGCTCTTGGTCGATGACGACCGCCGCATCCGCGATCTGTTGTCGCGCTTTCTGTGCGGCGAAGGCTACCGGGTCACCACCGCGACGAGCGCCTCCGACGCCCGCGCCAAGCTGCTCGGCCTGCATTTCGACCTCCTGATCCTCGACGTCATGATGCCCGGCGAGACCGGGTTCGATCTCGCCCGCTTCATCCGCACCTCTTCCTCGGTGCCGATCATCATGCTGACGGCGCGCCATGAAGCGGAAGCCCGCATCGAGGGCCTGCAGATCGGCGCCGACGATTACGTGGCAAAACCGTTCGAGCCGCGCGAGCTGGTGCTGCGGATCGGCAACATCCTCAAGCGCAGCGCGCCGCCGCCGGTGGAGACGCTGGAGCAGATCGCATTCGGGCCCTACGTCTATCATCTCGACCGCGGCGAACTGCGCCACGGCGAAGAGACCATTCATCTCACCGATCGCGAGCGCGAAATGCTGCGCATTCTCGCGGTGGTGCCCGGCGAGACCGTGCCGCGCAGCGCGCTCACCGGCGACGGCTCCGTCAACGAGCGCGCGGTGGACGTGCAGATCAACCGGCTCAGGCGCAAGATCGAAAAAGATCCCGCCAATCCCCTGTTCCTGCAGGCGGTGCGCGGCGTCGGCTATCGCCTGGTCGCTTCGCCTTGAGCAAACTGGCAGAGAAACCCGCTCGATGAGTACGCTCGACACCGGCCTCACGCTGATCCGCACCGCCGCCGGGCGCGTCTCCGCCGCCAATGGCTGGATGGGCAACGCGTTCAAGAGCTGGATGCCGACCGGACTCTATGCCCGCGCGCTGCTGATCATGATCGTGCCGATGGTGGTGCTGCAGTCGGTGGTGGCGTTCGTGTTCATGGAACGGCACTGGAACACGGTGACGCGGCGGCTGTCCGCCGCGGTCGTGGCCGATATCGCTACGCTGATCGACGTCTACAAGGTCTATCCGCAGGACAAGGACCGCGCGCAGCTGCGGCGCATCGCCCAGCAGCGGCTCGGGCTGGTGCTCGATTTCCTCCCCGTCGGCGATATGCCGCCGCCCGGCCCGAAACCGTTCTTCTCGCTGCTCGATCAGACGCTGTCGGTGCAACTCGGCCGCCAGATCGCCAGGCCATTCTGGATCGACACCGTCGGCCGCTCTAATCTGGTGGAAATCCGCATCCAGCTCGACGACGCCGTGATGCGGGTCTTCGCGCAGCGAAGTGCGGCCTATGCGTCGAATTCGGAGATCTTCATCTTCTGGATGCTGGGGACCTCGTCGATCCTTTTGATCGTCATGGTGCTGTTCCTGCGCAACCAGATCAAGCCGATCCTGCGGCTGGCGGACGCCGCCGAAAGTTTCGGCAAGGGCCGCGAGGCGCCGAACTTCCGTCCCCGCGGGGCGCGCGAAGTGCGCCGCGCCGCCCACGCCTTCCTCGAGATGAAAGCCCGCATCGAGCGCTCGATCGAGCAGCGCACCGCGATGCTGGCCGGCGTCAGCCACGATTTGCGCACCATCCTGACCCGCTTCAAGCTGGAACTGGCGCTGATCGGCGACAGCCCCGAGGTCGACGGCATGCGCAAGGACGTCGACGAGATGTCCGGCATGCTGGAGGCCTATCTGGCTTTTGCGCGCGGCGACAGCGGCGAGCATGCGCAGCCGACCGACATGACGCTGGCGCTGGAAGAATTGCGCAGCGACGCCGAGCGCAACGGCCACACCGCGACCGTGACATTCCACGGCCTGCCTGTCGTGACGGTGAAGCCGGCATCGTTCAAGCGCTGCCTCGCCAACCTCGTGTCCAACGCAGCAAGGCACGCCAACGCGATTTCGATCACCGGCCACCGCGACCACCGTTATTTGACCGTGACGATCGACGACGACGGCCCGGGCATTCCCGCCGGCATGCGCGAGGAGGTTTTCAAGCCCTTCCTGCGGCTCGACGACGCCCGCAACCAGGACGAGGGCGGCACCGGCTTGGGGCTGGCGATCGCCCGCGACATCGCCCGTTCGCATGGCGGCGACATCACGCTCGGCGACAGCCCGATGGGCGGGCTGCGCGCCGCGGTGCGGATACCGGTGTAGGAGCGGGGGTCCCGGCGATCTCATCCTTCGAGACGCGCGCAAGGGCGCGCCCCTCAGAGCTTGTGAATCTATTGATTTTTGCGTTTTCCGACATGAGTCAAATCAAGGACTTAAGACCCGCAAAACCGTCGAAGTTCGAATAGATTCACAAGCTCTCAGGATGAGGACCTCCATCCCTCATGGTGAGGAGCGCGGCAACGCCGCGCGTCTCGAACCATCAGGCAATCCAGACAACCAAAGCGGAACTACTTCGGCAGCGGCTTGGGCATCATGCCCTTCAGCTTTTCCATGTCCTTGATGTTCATCTTCATGCCGCCGGGCATCATGATGTCGCCGGGCTTCTGATCTGACTTGCAGGGCCCCAGCCACTTCGCCTCGATGACCGTGGTCGAATCGCGCGCCATGGCGGCCGGACCACCCTTTGTGTTCGACATCGACTTGACGGTGTAGGCGGCATTGAAATCGCCGGTAATTTCGGAATGCGACGTAATCGACATGCCCCCGACCGAGCATGCGGAATCGGTGACATAGCCGGTTGCGGTCTTCTGGATGTCCTGCTTCGAACACATCTCTTTCGAAGCCGGCGAGAATAACGAACTCATCTCCTTGTCGGTGGTCGCGTCGGTGCACTGTTGCATCGTCATCTCAGGCGTCGGCGAACCGGCGCGCATCGTCTTCATTTCCCAGAGGCCCGCCTTGCGCGTCGGCAGTTCCACCGCGCCGGCATCCGGCGCCGGCAGGGCCGCCAGCAGACAAGCGCCCAAAGCCATTGAAACAAGCTGTCGCGTCATGCTGCGCACTCCCGGCTGATCGTTTCCGGCAGGTGGGATGGTCCGGGTCAGTAAAGAGTGCGCAACGGCCGGTCCGCCGCGCCATACGGCACCCAGCGGCAGGCGAACGAAATATAGCCGCCATCGTAAGGCTGCACCGCGAGGAATTTCACCACCTTGCCGTAACCCGCGCAGTGATCGATCGCCATGGCACGGATATCGGTCTGCGACGCCAGCGCATAGGCGATGATGCCGCCGGTGTCGTTGCCCTTGAACGGCGGCACCCATTGGGCCTGCGCCGGCGCGCACGCCAGCATCCCGCACATCGCAACCAGGCTCGCAGCCCCAATCATTCGCATCGCAGACTCCATTTGGCTGAAACCACCTTAAGGCCCATCGGCCGCCATGAAAAGAACAGCCGATGGCCGACGGTCGACTTATCGGCAGGTGTTGCCGCGTTGCACTTGACCTCGTGCGGGCTTCGCGGCACCGTCCGTCACGTTGGAACACCCGGCGGATTGCCCATGCGCGACTTCTTCACATCCCTGAAACGACCCGCTGTCGGCGCCGCGCTCGGCGTCATGCTGGGATTGTTGGGCTTTGGCCAGCCGGCGGAAGCCGCCAATCCGCTGGAGCTGAATTTCGGGCTGTTCGGCCCGCGCTATGACGGGCGGGTCAAGGAATGCGAGGCCGCCCTTGGCACCATCACCAACCAGTTCTGGGAGAAGGAAAGCAGCTTCTGGAACTCCTCGCTGCGCATCACCGCCTATGGCCAGGTCCATGAAACCGCGTTCCGGCCCTGGCAGTCCGACAACATTCCGCGCCGCTATTGCAGCGCCGACGTGATGCTGAGCGACGGCAAGATGCGCCAAGTGCACTACTCGATCATCGAGGACGGCGGCTTTGCCGGCTTCGGCCAAGGCGTCGAATGGTGCGTGACCGGGCTCGATCGGAACTGGGCCTATAATCCCGGCTGCAGGGCCGCCAAGCCCTGAGTTGCCCCTGAGTTGCCCCTGAGTTTCCGGCGCGGTTTTCCCGAACCTGTCCCCCCGCCTACAGTCCCGGCTTCCGCCTTTTCTTATTTTGTTCTTGAAATGTTCCGGTCTCCTGCTAGGCTCCCGGGCGGTTCCGAGTATCGGGGGCTTCATCATGTGGCATGTTTCACGGCTCTGGATTTCCAGGATTTTGATCTCCTTTGGCCTGCTCGCCACAACCGCGCTGATCGGCATGGCGGGCATGGCATCGGCGCAGGATCGCCGGCAGAATGCCCCCGGCGAGTTCGATTTTTACGTGCTGTCGCTGTCGTGGTCGCCTTCCTACTGCGAGGAGGCGGCGGAGCGCGGCAATAACGGGCGCTCGCAGCAGATCCAGTGCGGCCGGCCGTATGCCTTCGTGGTCCACGGCTTGTGGCCGCAATATGAGCGCGGCTTTCCCAATTATTGCCAGCGGCCATCGCCACGGCTCGATCGCAATATCATGACGTCGATGCTGGATCTGATGCCGGCGCCCGGGCTGATCTTTGCCGAGTGGGACAAGCACGGCACCTGCTCCGGGCTCGGCGCCCGGACCTATTTCGAGACCATCCGCAAGGCGCGCGCCGCCGTGAAGATTCCGCCGGAATATCTCGAACTATCCGCTGAGAAGACCCTTGCACCCGCCGAGATCGAGGAAGCCTTCATCAAGGTCAATCCCGGCCTGAGCGCGTCGGCGATCGCTGTGGTCTGCGGCCGGAAGCGGCTCAGCGAAGTGCGCATCTGCATGAGCAAGGATCTCCAGTTCCGCGCCTGCGAGGAGACCGATCGCCGCGCCTGCCGGCGCGACGAGGTGGTGATGCCGCCGATGCGGGGCACATAGGCAGTCCGCAAGCGCGCGAATGCGCGCCCGATGACAGGCTCCGCAACGAAGCAATCCTTCCCGTTTTCACGGCTATGGATCGCTCCGCTCGCAATGACGTGGTAACCCCTCCCTCATGAATTACCGTCACGCCTTTCATGCCGGCGGCTTCGCCGACGTCATCAAGCACATCGTCTTGGTGCGGATGCTCGCCTATCTGCACGAAAAACCGGCGGCGTTTCGCGTCATCGACACCCATGCCGGCGCCGGGGTCTACGATCTGACCTCCGAGGAAGCGCGCCGGGGCGGCGAATGGCTAACCGGCATCGCCCGCATCATGCAGGCGCGGTTTTCGGAGAAAGCCGAGCCGCTGCTGAAGCCCTATCTCGACATCATCAGGGCCTTCAATCCGAAAGCCGCGCTGGTGGCCTATCCGGGGTCGCCGCTGATCGCGCGGGCGCTGCTGCGGCCGCAGGATCGGCTGACCGCCTGCGAGGTCGAGCCGAAAGCGCGCAAGCGCCTGATTGATGCGCTGCGGCGCGACACCCAGGCCCGGGTGGTCGACCTCGACGGCTGGACGGCGCTTCCGGCCTTCGTGCCGCCGAACGAGCGGCGCGGCCTGGTCCTGATCGATCCTTCCTTCGAGCAGAAGGACGAGTTCGAACGGCTGGCCGACGGTTTTGCCGAAGCCTTCGCGAAATGGCCGACCGGCAGCTATTTGCTGTGGTACCCGGTGAAAAGCCGGCGCGCCACCGACAGCCTGGCGCGGCGTGTCGCCGAGGTGGCCGGCGCCGCCGCGCCGCCGGGAAAATGCCTGCGGCTGGAATTCAGCGTCGCGCCGCAGGCCGCATCGCCCGGCCTGATCTCTGCCGGTCTCCTGATCGTCAACCCGCCATGGACGCTGATGGGCGAGTTGAAGACGATCCTTCCCGAACTGGAAAAGCCGCTCGGCCAGGGCGGCGCAGGCCGCTTCAGGCTCGAGGTGCCCAAACCCTAGCGTATCAAGCATCCGCTGGTTTGCCGCGCCGCAACAGCTCGATTTGAGCGGTAGGCAATTTGCCGGGAACTATATTATGCTCGGTCCCATTGGACTGGCTTTACGTTCCGCTTCCGCGAATGGTAGCGGCGGAGTGACAAGGCCTCAAATAATTTCAAGACGGATCGGCGGTGCAGCCTAATCCGCACAAATGGCCCTGCTTTCCGGCAGCGAATGTCCGGTCAGGCTGATACGCGCTGGCAGCGCGTGGCGGCGGTGCACTACGGGGGAGGAGTTTCCCGATGGCCATGACTGGAATCGTCAAGTTCTTCAACGGAGAGCGTGGCTACGGCTTCATCAAGCCCGATGACGGCGGTCGCGATGTGTTCGTTCACATCACCGCGGTGGAGCGGGCCGGGTTGAAGGATCTGACCGAAGGGCAGCGCATCACATTCGAGGTCGAACCGGACAAGAAGGGCAAGGGCCCCAAGGCGGTCAATCTGGTGATTTCGTAGCGCCTCATGTCACCGTCTTGCCCGGGACCCGGCCATGGCGACAAACAGAAAAAAATCCCGGCCGCGGGAAGCGGCCGGGAGGTTGTGATAGCTCTTTTCTTGTTCTCAGAAGTTTCTCGTTCTCAGAAGCGATAGTTCACGCCGGCGCGCAGCAGTCCGAACCGGTAACCGTTCGACGCGCCAGTGATGGTGAAGTTGGAGTTGGCGAGATCGACGTAGAGATATTCGATCTTGGCGCTCCAGTTCTGGGTGAGGCCGAATTCGGTACCGGCGCCGACGGTCCAGCCAGCCTTGGTATGGGTTTCCGACAGCCCGAAGGTCTCGCCGCGCAATTCGCCGAACGCCAGACCGCCGGTGCCGAAGAACATGACGTTGTTGAAGGCGTAACCGACCCGGCCGCGCACGGTGCCGAACCACGGGTTGGAGAATTTCCACGGCGCGAATGTATCACTGGCGCCGGTCGCCTGGATGTCGCCCTCGGCGCCGAACACCCATGGTCCGGTCTGCCAGTTGTAGCCGGCCTGCACGCCACCCGAAAAACCCGAAGGCTTGGCCGGATTGTTGTCGACGGTTCCCCAGGCATAGCCGAGATTGGCGCCGAGATAGGGGCCGGCCCAGCTGTAGGCATTGAGCGGCTGATTGACGGTATAAGGAGCACGCGCACCGTAATTCATGTCGGCGGCATGCGCCGACACGGTCCAGCCCGCGGCAGCCAGCGCCACTGCGCCCGATACAAGCCTCTTCATCGTACTCTCCCAACGCAACTGCCGTGACCTGCCGCATTGCAAGCGCCCAGGGGGGCGCGACGCGCGGCCGCATGGTTACGGAACTCACTCTTCTTCTGATAAGATTTATCGAGAGTTTTAAGTTAAAGGCTTGTTAAGACCGGTTACCGCCCGCTCAGCATTCTTAAGGAAGTGTTACAATGCGGGTCCTGCGCGCGGACGGCATCGACGGAGGCTGGGGCGGCCACCCCGCCGCGACGCTGGCGATGCACGGTCCCAGCGCTTAAGTATTCGGCCGATGGATCACGATTCGACCGACAACCCCAAGGTTTCCGCGCCGAGGACGGCGCGCGGCCCGAGGCCAGCCTCCGCGAATGCAGATCTGCCGCCGCAAGACCCCGCGCTGGAGGATATCGACCCCGCGACGGCCAGCACCGAGGAGGACGACGAGGCGCGGCTGCCGGAGGCCCCGGACGAATCAGGCGAAGCGCTGCCGGAAGGCCAGCTGACGTCCGGCCATGCCGCGATCGAGCAGGCGGTGCGCCATGCCCCGACCTCGCCCGGCGTCTACCGCATGCTCAATGCCGCCAGCGATGTGCTCTATGTCGGCAAGGCGAAAAACGTCCGCAAGCGGCTCTCATCCTATGCCCGGGTCTCGGCGCCGCAGCCGGCGCGCATCCTGCGCATGATCGCGGCCACCGCGACCGTCGAGATAGTGTCCACCACGACCGAAACCGAGGCGCTGCTGCTGGAAGCCAATTTGATCAAGCAGTTGCGGCCGCGCTTCAACGTGCAGCTGCGCGACGACAAATCGTTTCCCTATATCCTGATCACCGGCGACCACTGGGCGCCGCAGATCCTGAAACATCGCGGCGCGCAGTCGCGCCCCGGGCGGTATTTCGGTCCGTTCGCCTCGGCCGGCGCGGTCGGCCGCACCATCACGGCGCTGCAACGCGCCTTTCTGGTACGCTCCTGTACCGACGCGTTCTTCGAAAGCCGTAGCCGGCCCTGCCTGCTCTACCAGATCCGCCGCTGTTCGGGGCCATGCACCGGCGAGATCGATTTCCCCGGCTATACCGAACTGGTGCACGAGGCGACGGATTTCCTGTCCGGCCGCAGCCGCGTCGTGAAGCAGCAGCTCGCCGGCGAAATGGAAAAGGCCTCGGCAGAACTCGCCTTCGAGACCGCGGCGCTTTACCGCGACCGTCTCGCGGCATTGTCCGCGATCCAGTCGCAGCAGGGCATCAATCCGCGCACCGTCGAGGAGGCCGACGTCTTCGCCATCCATCAGGAGGGCGGCTATTCCTGCATCGAGGTGTTTTTCTTCCGCACCGGACAGAACTGGGGCAACCGCGCCTATTTTCCCCGCGCCGAAAAATCCTTCACCCCGGAAGAGGTGCTGGCCGCGTTCCTCGCCCAGTTTTACGACGACAAGCCGCCGCCGAAACTCGTGCTGCTGTCGCACGCCATCGAGGAATCCGAGCTGCTGGCCGACGCGCTTTCGATCAAGGCCGGCTTCAAGGTGGAAGTCACGACGCCCCGGCGCGGTGAAAAGAAGGAGATGATCGCGCACGCGCTCACCAATGCGCGCGAGGCGCTGGGCCGCAAGCTGGCGGATACCGCGACACAGGGAAGGCTGCTGCAGGGGCTGGTCACCACGCTCGGCCTGCCGCATCCACCGAAGCGCATCGAGGTCTACGACAACAGCCACATCCAGGGCACCAACGCGGTCGGCGCCATGATCGTGGCGGGGCCGGATGGTTTCATCAAGAACCAGTATCGCAAGTTCAACATCAAGTCCGAAGGCCTGACGCCGGGCGACGATTACGCGATGATGCGCGAGGTGCTGCAGCGCCGCTTCAAGCGGCTGCTGGCCCCACCAGCGGAAGGCGATGCCGCCAAAGCCAAGGCGGACGACGATTCGTTTCCGCAATGGCCCGACCTCGTCATCATCGACGGCGGCCGCGGCCAGCTCAACGCCGTCAGGGAGATCTTCCAGGGATCTGAATTGACCGGGGTCACGCTGCTGGCCGTGGCCAAAGGCCCGGACCGCGACGCCGGTCGCGAAACCCTGTTCATGCCGGACCGCGAGGCGATCAAGCTCGAACCTCGCGACCCCGTGCTGTATTTCATCCAGCGGCTGCGCGACGAGGCGCATCGCTTCGTGATCGGTTCGCACCGCAAGCTGCGCAAAAAGGACATTCGCGAGGCCGGCCTGCAGGAAATTCCGGGCATCGGCCCGTCACGGAAACGTGCCTTGCTGCACCATTTCGGAACGTTGAAGGAGATCGAGCGGGCCTCGATCGCCGATCTCGGCAAGGTTCCGGGGGTCAGCGCCGAAAGCGCCCGCAAGATTTTCGAGTTTTTCCACGCGCAGCCCGGATAGAGGTAATTTCGCGTCACATAGGGGGCGTCTGCAACGGATCACGTGCGCCGCACAGTTGACCTCCGGGCTGCAGCGGTATTGGTAAGACGGATGAACATCGCCACGACAAAGGGTTCGGGCAGGAGCTCGCTGTCCCTGCCGAATATCCTGACCTATGGCCGGATCGCCGCGATTCCGGTGGTGGTCGGCTGCGTCTTCCTGCAGTCGATCATGTACTACCCGTTGTGGCTGCGCTGGGTGGCGCTGGCGGTATTCATCGCGGCCGCGATCACCGATTATCTCGATGGCTACTATGCCCGAATATGGGATCAGCAGTCGGCGTTCGGCCGGATGCTGGATCCGATCGCCGACAAGCTGCTGGTAGCATCCTGCCTCTTGATGCTGGCGGCGGACAGCAGCATCCATGGCTGGACGCTGTGGGCCGCCATCGTGATCCTGTGCCGCGAAATCCTGGTCTCGGGCCTGCGCGAATATCTCGCCGCGCTGCGGGTCAGCGTGCCCGTCACCAAGCTCGCGAAATGGAAGACCACCATCCAGCTGGTCGCGATCGGCTTTTTGATCGCCGGCGAAGCCGGCGAGGCGATCCTGCCGCCGACCACGCTGATCGGCATCGTCCTGTTATGGTTGTCGGCGATTTTCACGATCTACACCGGCTGGGACTATTTCCGCGCCGGTATTCATCATCTCATCAAGGAGGATGAGGGATGAAGCTCAAGTATTTCGCCTGGGTGCGCGAACGGATCGGCAAGGCTGAGGAAACGGTCGAGCCGCCGGCGAGCGTTCGCACCGTGGACGACCTGATCGCCTGGCTGGCGGGACAGGGCGAGACCTACGCCCATGCCTTCGAGACGCCGCGGGTGATTCGCGCCGCGATCGACCACGCCCACGTCAAATCGGATACCGTGATCGCCGGTGCGCGCGAGATTGCCTTCTTCCCGCCGATGACCGGCGGCTGATCCTCTCATGGCGGCCAGTGTGACCATCCGCATCCAGGAAGTCGATTTCGACATCAGCCGCGAGATCGCGGCACTCACCCAGGGACGCACCGATATCGGCGCGGTCGTGACGTTTTCCGGGATCTGCCGGGGCAGCGAGGGTGACGAGGCGATCGCGGCGCTGACGCTGGAACATTATCCCGGGATGGCGGAGGCCGAAATCGCGCGGCATGCCGAAACCGCGATGTCGCGCTGGCCGCTGACCGGGCTGACCGTGATCCATCGCGTCGGCCGCATCGCCGCAGGTGAGAATATCGTGCTGGTGCTGGCGGCCTCGGCGCACCGGCAGGCGGCGTTTCAGGCGGCGGAGTTTTTGATGGACTATTTGAAGGCCAATGCGCCGTTCTGGAAGCGCGAGGAAAAGCCCACGGGGACCAGCTGGGTCGACGCCCACAGTCACGACGACGACGCCGCCGCACGCTGGACCAAATCCTGATGGCGAAGCGCGCAAAGTCCGCGGCGAAGCGGCCCGCCGCGGCAAGACTGTCCAAGGTCGCATCCGGCGAACTCAGGACCCTGCTCGATTTCGCGCGCTATGCGACGAGCCGCTTCATCGAAGCCGGACTGGTGTTCGCGCATGGCACCACCGATCCGGTGGCGGAGGCTGCCTTCCTGGTCTGCGAAACGCTG
>JAYSPJ010000734.1:0-2339 GCA_043722155.1 Bradyrhizobium sp. | reverse complement strand
GATCTCGCTGTTGCTGTCAAAGCAACCCGAATCTGATTTGCGCCCCTTTGGGAACCCCCTTACTGTTCCGATTCACATCAACCGAAAACCGCTCTAGCGACCCATTCGCGCTCCCAAACATCGATGAGGGATATTCAAGGGTCCACACCTCGACGGTTTTTAAGTCTTCGAATAGCCAAAGCGGCCAAAAAGAATCTGACCCAGCGGACCAAGTCTCCCCACCGTCGCCTCCCAATCCATGCACAAAGATAACGTCAGTTGTGCTATGGGGGCGTTCGACGAAGGCTGCTCTTTCTAATCGAAGCTGTGGCACTGATCCCCCGGGGCCCTTTCTTCTTTCTCACCCCGTAGACGTAGTCTGAGTTGATAGCAACTGGAGGGGGTGGAAATAAGCCTAACCACTCTTGCATAACATTTGAAGCACTTTGAGGTTTGAGGTCTGAATCCGAAACCTCAGGACCAAAGGAAGGCGACACAAGTTCGCCTGCTTAGCTCCGCCTGCGACAAATCAACCCGTCGGGTAAAATTTCGCTTTTTCCGAAGCCCAAATCACCGTTACATTCACGCCATTCTGTCCCCTTAGGAAGGGGCGTTGGCCATCGTCACCGAACGTTGGGATGGGATTGCGGTGGACGCGGCGGCATCGGGCGCGGAATGGGATGGCAGGGCGGGATAAACTCCGTGAGCGATCTTCAGGACGTGCGGACGAGCGGTGTCGAAGCGTACGGCAAAATCGTGTGGACCTGACGCCTCAATGGTCGGCGTCAAGTCTGTGGAAGGCACGTCGGCCCGACCGGGCGCGGATGAGCCAGCTATCCGCAGGCGACGGAGGCGAGAAGAGCCCGATACTCCGGGGTGAGCGCGAGATAAGCCGTAAAGCCATTGCGCAGGGAATGTCGGATGTTCTCCGCTGCCCTGTATGCTCGTGTGCAGCTTTTTTGCACAATTTCGCACACGAGACCGCGGGTGCAGCGCGCATCCGGCATTCCCTGCTCCCTCTTCGGAGGGACAACGACAGGCAAACCTCGGGCGTATGGCGCCGCGAGAACGTGGACGGGTATCTGGTATTTGAAAATGAATCGCATCTCCCGCAACGTCATTGCGACCCGTTGGCTCGCAATGACGGCTGGCGGATCGCCGCGCATCCCTGTGCACCTTACAATGCACCCGCAGCGACGTTTTTCCCGCTTGCCAAATTCCCGGGACGGGCGGACGATCCACTTGCCGACCCAATCAAGGGCCGAGCTCCAGACAAGGAGGCGGCAATGGGACAAGACGTCAGAAGTCCCCCAGGCACTAAAAAATCGGGTCCACGGTGCATTGCGCTGGTGGGCCCTTTCCAGAGCGGTAAAACCACACTTCTCGAAGCCATCATGGCGCGCACCGGCGCCATCCCCCGCGCCGGCAGCGTCGACCAGGGAACCTCGGTCGGGGACGCCAGCCCCGAGGCCCGCCATCACAAGATGGGCACCGGCCTCACCGCCGCCACCACTGACTTCATGGGCGACAGCTACACCTTCATCGATTGTCCCGGCTCGGTCGAGTTCGCGCACGACATGCGCGCCGCGATCCCGGCGGTCGATGCCGCGGTGGTGGTCTGCGAGGCGGACGAGAAGAAGCTGCCGCAGTTGCAGATCATCCTGCGCGAGCTCGAGGACCTCGGCATTCCGCGCTTTCTGTTTCTCAACAAGATCGACCGCGCCAACAAGCGCATCCGCGAGACGCTGGCGACGCTGCAGCCGGCATCGCGGATTCCGCTGGTGCTGCGGCAGATTCCGATCTGGAACGGCGACCTGATCGCGGGCTTCGTCGATCTGGCGCTGGAGCGCGCCTTCGTCTACCGCGAGCACAAGGCCTCCGAAGTGGTGGCGCTGGAGGGCGGCGATCTCGACCGCGAGAAGGAAGCCCGCTTCTCGATGCTGGAAAAGCTCGCCGATCACGACGACGCGCTGATGGAGCAGTTGCTGGAGGATATCGCGCCGCCGCGCGACGCGGTGTTCGACGATCTCGCCCGCGAATTGCGCGAAGGCCTGATCTGTCCGGTGCTGCTCGGATCGGCGATCCGCGAGAACGGCGTGCTGCGGCTGATGAAGGCGCTGCGGCACGAGGCGCCCGACGTGACCGCAACCGCCAGGCGGCTCGGCGCCTCGTCGCAGAAGGATGCGCTGGCCTATGTGTTCAAGACCCAGCATCTGCAGCACGGCGGCAAGCTGTCGCTGACGCGGCTGCTCGCCGGCCGGCTCGACGACGGCGCCACGCTGCAGTCGTCATCGGGCGAGCACGGCCGGGTGTCCGGCATTCTCGGGGTCAGCGGCCTGCACGACAGCAAGCGTCCCTCC
>JAYSPJ010000733.1:0-4569 GCA_043722155.1 Bradyrhizobium sp. | reverse complement strand
GATCTCGCTGTTGCTGTCAAAGCAACCCGAATCTGATTTGCGCCCCTTTGGGAACCCCCTTACTGTTCCGATTCACATCAACCGAAAACCGCTCTAGCTAGCGCCGCAGCGCCGGCACCACCAGGAACGGGATCAATCCCAAGACCACATTGACCAGCGCGAACACGAACAGCCAGTCGTAGCTGTGGGTCCAGTCATGGATCAGGCCGCCGGCCCAGGAGCCCAGCGCCGATCCGAGCCCGCTGCCGATCGAGACCGTGCCGAAAATGGTGCCGACCCGCTCGCCGCGAAAGATGTTGAGCGCGGTCGCTGTGATCAGCGGCCCGCGCGAACCGATCATGCTGCCGAAGCAGATGACAAAAGCCGTCAGCAGCCAGTAGTTCGGGTAATATTGCAACATCCAGAGCAGGATGATGCCGACGATCGAGACGCCGTAGCTGAACAGCACCGAGGGTCGGCGGCCGATGATGCCGTCGAGCGTGGAGATGCCGAGCATGCCGAACAGCAGCACCACGCCGGAAAAGCCCCAGGCGGTCGCCGCCTGCAACGGCGGAAATCCGGCATCGATCAGATAGGCGACGATCTGCGCCGTGATCGCGTACATCGCCACCGCGGTGAAGAAGAAGGTGCAGAACAGCGCCCAGAAGGCGTGGTGGCGCATCGCGCTCCCGAGCGTCCAGCCATTGTCGACAAAGTCCGCCTCGGTCTTCCTGGCGATATGCGGCGAGCCGGTGGCGAACAGCCGCCACGGCAGCACCAGCAGCGGCAGCATCAGGCACAGCGCCACGATACCGAACAACTGGTAGGCGTCGCGCCAGCCGATCCGGTCGATCAATAGCTGCGACGCCGGCAGCAGCAGCAGGATGCCGGCGCCGGTCGCGGAATACAGGATCGCCATCGCGGTCGGCAGCCGCGGGCCGAACCAGCGGCCGAGCAGGATCGAGTTCGGCACGTTGCCGATCAGGGCAATCCCGAGGCCGACGCAGAGGCCGACGCTCAACTGGAACTGCCAGAGCTCTCGCGCGTGCGCCGCGATCAGGAACGCGGCTCCGAGCAGGAACAGTCCGAGCGAGTAGACCATGCGCGGCCCGGAGCGATCGAACATGCGGCCGACCAGCGGCGCGGTCAGTGCTCCCGCCAGCCAGGTCAGCGAATAGACCGAAACCACCTGCCCACGGTCCCAGCCGAAGTCTTCCGAGATCGGCTTGAGAAACACCGTAAAACTCTCGCCGAGGCCACGGCCGAGCACCGACAGTGCAAAGCACAATGCGAGCACGTTGAGCGCCACGTGCGCCGGCTTCAGCGGTTTTGTCGGCGGGTCCTCCCGTGGCGGATTCTGATCCATAGGGGAAGGGAGCGCGTTTCCGCTGCGCCTAGCAAGCGCGTAAAGCGAATACGCCTATGCAGGCTTGAGCAGGACGTGACGCTTCCGGCCCAGCGACAGTTTAATGACGCCTTCCGGGGTGAGGTCCGCTGACTTCAGCATCATCTTCTCGTCGCTGATGGCGGCGTCGTTGATGCGCAGGCCGCCGCCCTTGATCTGGCGCCGCGCCTCGCCGTTGGAAGCGACGAGACCCGCCTTGACGAAAGCCGCCAGCACGCCGAGCCCGGCTTCGAGTTCGCCGCGCGAAATTTCGATCGTCGGCAGATTCTCGGCGATCGAGCCTTCCTCGAATGTCTGCCGCGCGGTTTCCGCCGCCGAGCGGGCCGCGTCGGTTCCGTGCAGCAGCGTGGTCGCGGCATCGGCCAGCGCCTTCTTGGCTTCGTTGATCTCGGCGCCCTGCAACGCTGCCAATCGTTCGATCTCGTCGAGCGGCAGCGTCGTGAACAGTTTCAGGAACCGCGGTACGTCGGCGTCGTCGGTGTTGCGCCAGAACTGCCAGTATTCGTAGGGGCTCTTCATGTCGGCGTTGAGCCAGACCGCGCCGCTGGCGGTCTTGCCCATCTTCTCGCCCGACGACGTCGTGATCAGCGGCGTAGTCAGCGCGTGCAGCTGCGGCGCGCCCATGCGGCGGCCGAGATCGATGCCGTTGACGATGTTGCCCCACTGGTCGGAACCGCCCATCTGCAGCCGGCAGTCGTAACGCTGGTTCAGCACCGCGTAGTCATAGGCCTGCAGGATCATGTAGTTGAATTCGATGAAGCTCATCTCCTGGTCGCGCTCCAGCCGGAGCTTGACCGAGTCCATCGCCAGCATGCGGTTGACCGAGAAATGCCGGCCGATATCGCGCAGCATCTCGATCCAGTTCAGCTTGGTCAGCCATTCGGCGTTGTCGGGCATCACGGCGTCGTGCTTGCCTTCGCCAAAGCGCAGGAATTTCGAGAAAACCTGCTTGATGCCGTCCTTGTTCTGCTCGATGTCCTCGATCGACAGGATCCTGCGGGTCTCGTCCTTGCCGGAGGGGTCGCCCACGCGCGTGGTGCCGCCGCCCATCAGCGCGATCGGCTTGTTGCCGGTCTGCTGCAGCCAGTACAGGCACATGATCTGCACCATCGAGCCGACGTGAAGCGAGGGCGCCGTGCAGTCGAAGCCGATATAGGCGGTGAGTTCGCCCCTGGCCGCCAGCGTATCCAGCGAGCCGGGATCCGAGATCTGATGAATGAAGCCGCGGCTCTGCAGCACATTGAGAAAATCAGATTTAAAAGCAGTCATTTGTGTGCGACTCTGATCATTCTTATTTCACGGTAATTGTAACGGTTTGCGGAACCCGGGCGGAATAGGCTGCCGCAAGCGTGTGCGCTGTGGCATTATAAGATGTGCTGGTTTGACACAAGCAGGGCTTCACCGGCGGGGGTGCCCCCAGAAGGCACGATGGCAATGATGCTGACGGCAGTCGGTCTGATGAGCGGCACCTCGCTCGACGGGGTCGACGTCGCCATGATCGAAACCGACGGCAAGCGGGTGAAGTCGTTCGGCCCGTCCGGCTACCGGGCCTATACCGACCACGAACGCGGCCTGTTGCGCCAGGCGCTGGCCGAGGCCGTCAACCTGTCGGATCGCGATGCGCGGCCGGGCATCCTGCGCGAGGCCGAGCGCGCCGTGACGCAGGCTCATGCGGAGGCGGTCGCCACTTTTACCGCGCAACATCGCATCACCCGCGAAAACATCGATATCGTCGGCTTTCACGGCCAGACCGTGCTGCACCGGCCGGCACAGAAGATGACGGTGCAGATCGGCGACGCCACAGCACTTGCCCGGGCCATCCACATCCCTGTGATGTACGATTTCCGCGCCGCCGATGTCGCCGCCGGCGGGCAGGGGGCGCCGTTCGTGCCGGTCTATCACCGCGCGCTGGCGCAGTCGCTGCAGCGCGAAGGCCCGATCGTCGTGGTCAATATCGGTGGCGTTTCCAATATCACCTATATCGACGGCACCGATGTCCTGATCGCCTGCGATACCGGGCCGGGCAACGCGCTGCTCGACGATTACATGTTCCGCAAGATCGGCCAGCCGTTCGATTGCGAGGGCCGCATGGCGGCCCAGGGCGCGGTCGATGTGCCATGGGTGATCCGGGCCCTGGAGCATCCGTTCTTTGCGCTGCCGCCGCCGAAATCGCTCGACCGCAACGATTTTGCCTCGCTGGTGCTGCGCGAGATGCCGCCCGCCGACGGCGCGGCCACCCTGACGGCGTTCACGGCGGAAGCCATCGCCCGGATCGTGCCGCTGCTGCCGAAGGAGCCGAAGAGCTGGATCGTCGCCGGCGGCGGCGCCCGCAATCTCACCATGCTGCGAATGCTGCGCGAGCGCCTCGCGCCGGCCACCGTGGAGTCCGCCGACGCGCTGGGCTGGTCGGCCGACGCCATCGAGGCGCAGGCCTTTGGCTTTCTGGCCGTGCGCGGCCTGAAAGGCCTGCCGCTCAGCTACCCCGCCACCACGGGCGTGCCGATCCCGATGACCGGCGGGCTGATCGCGCGGCCGTGATCCAGAGGCTGCATCCGGGACTGACGCCGGATCAACGTTGACTCAACGAACGTTGGCAAGCCGCATGTCGAGATAGCCCGTCACCGTCTCCATCAGCGGCTGCAGCTTGCCGTCGAAGAAATGGTTGGCGCCCGGGATGATCTGCTGATCGATCACGATGCCCTTCTGGGTCTTGAGCTTCTCGACCAGGGTGTTGACGTCCTTCGGAGGCACCACCGCATCCTTCTCGCCATGCACGATCAGGCCGGAGGACGGGCAGGGTGCGAGGAACGAGAAGTCGTAGAGATTGGCGGGCGGCGCGATCGAAATGAATCCTTCGACCTCGGGCCGGCGCATCAGCAACTGCATGCCGATCCAGGCGCCGAACGAGAAGCCGGCGACCCAGCAGGCGCGCGCTTCGGGATTGATGGTCTGCGCCCAGTCCAGCGCGGAAGCCGCATCCGACAGTTCGCCGGTGCCGTGGTCGAACGAGCCCTGGCTGCGGCCGACACCGCGGAAATTGCAGCGCAGCACCGAGAAGCCGCGATGCGCGAACGCGTAATAGCACGGGTAGATGATCTGGTGATTCATCGTGCCGTGAAACTGCGGGTGCGGATGCAGCACCATCGCGATCGGCGCATTCTTCTGCTTGGCCGGGTGATAACGGC
>JAYSPJ010000732.1:0-5959 GCA_043722155.1 Bradyrhizobium sp. | reverse complement strand
GGTCTCCAGTCCGACGCTTCAACGCCGGATGATTCGAGGTTGATCACCCCGGAGACTACGCCAACCTCAATTCCTACCAACTCCGCGACAGCACCGCTTGCGGTTTACCCAGGGTCTCTTCCTCTGTGTTTCGCGCTTGCGGGACAGGGCCGGGGTGGGGAAAGGGCGCAACCAAAGGCGTAAGCCATTGGGAACAAACAGCCTTTGCGCAAAACGTGGTTACTGATAGGTTAACGCTTCGGGGATCCTCAGGACAAAGGCGATCAAGCGGATGTCAGACGCGCAGAATACCGGGAGCCAGGCCGTCAGCACCACGCGTCCAATCCGTCTGCGCGATGCCCTGCGGCAGGCGCGGATCGAGGCCGCCGACCGCACCGGCGTCGTGGTCGATTTGCGGGACGCCGAAGTGGCGCGACTCGAAATTCTCAACGACGCGCTTGAGCCCTTGTTCGCGCAGATCCCCGAAAAGGTAGATCTGTTCGATCGCGGCATCAGTCAGGGCGATACGCCGCGGCTGTGGATCGACGTCGTTGCCCATGTGCTGATGGGCCGCGACAAGCGCATCTACCGCTTCGTGCAGGATACCCGCTTTGGCCGCATCGTGATCGCCGAGTCCCATGACGTCGCCGCCATCGTCGACGCCGTCACGGACTACGTTGCCCGTCGCATGATCGAGCGCGAGCACGCGCTGGTCGCAACGCCTGCGCCCGAACCGGTCGTCGTCGAAAAAAAGCGCCGCAGCGGCTTCTGGACCTTCGCGCTCGGCTTCCTCGCCGGCGCGATCGCGCTGTTCGGCCTCGCGCTGTTTGCGGCCTTGCGCAATCTCTAGATCAGCCGCGTTTGCCTGATCTGGTGGACGCGCAGCGCTTCGTCCACCCCCCGCACGGTCTGTTCGCATCGCCAGGCCGCGCCCTCGCGTTCGATCGAAAACAGATTATACGCCGCCGCCGGATAGCGGCCATGGGCGACGGCGGAGGCCGACGGCACGCCGATCACGGGGATTTTTCCGCGCGGCCCGTCGATCCAGATCGTGGAATGAACGTGATCGTGCCCGTGCAGGACCAGATCCACGCCGTGCCGTTTCAGGAGCGCGAGCAGAGCCTCGGAATCGGTCAGCCGCTTGATGCGGGAATCCGAACGCAAGGGATGATGGATCAGCAGTACGCGAAACGCCTGTTCGGCGGCGAGTTCCGCCAGCATGGGCTCCAGCGCGTCGAGCTGGCTGCGCCCGAGCCATCCGGTCGCCATCAAGGGCGGCGTCGGGACCGCCGACGACGCGCTGATCAACGCCAGCGGGCCGCGCCGTCGCAGCAATGGAAAGGTGACGTCGCCATCGGGGGGTTGGTCGCTGCGGAGATAATCCCCCCAGGCTTCGGCAAAGCGATGCTGCGTGGCGCGAACATAGGCGTCGTGGTTGCCGGGAATCACCGTGACGTGATCCGCAGCGCCAACGCTTTCCAGCCAGGCCCGCGACGGCGCAAACTCCGCTTCCAGCGCCAGGTTGACGAGGTCGCCTGTGACCGCGATCTGATCCGGTGCTTGCGCCTGCATGTCCGACACCAGCGCATCGAGCACGTCGCGCCGGTGGACCTTGTGCCGGTTGCGCGTCCAGTTGAGGTAGCCGAGCGCGCGTTTTCCCGCGAGTTCGCGGAACCGCGCCGCGGGCATCGGCGGCAGATGCGGATCGGACAGATGGGCCAGCGTGAACGTCGCCATCACCTCGGTCCGCGTCGGTTGCCTGCGGAACGGAGCCGCTGTGCGATCATCTAGTGATACCCTGTGAAATCCCCGGGAAAGTATTGGCAAGCCGGCTGGCGCGGCGCAAGGATCAAACGCGGTGTCAGGATATCGAAGAGTTCGACGGCGATGAATCTGCAGAACCTGCGAAAGACGGTTGAGCCGGCGCTGCGGCGGGGTTTCCATCTCTATTGGCGGTTCGCCCGCGGCATGACGCTTGGCGTCCGCGCCGTGGTGCTGGATGGCGATGACAGGGTATTTCTGGTCAAGCACAGTTACGTCTCCGGCTGGCATCTGCCGGGCGGCGGCGTCGAGGTCGGCGAAAGCTTCCGTGATGCGCTGCGCCGCGAACTGGCGGAGGAGGGACGGATCGAGCTGACGGGCGAGCCGCCGCTGCACGGCCTGTTCCTCAACAGCCATGTTTCCCGCCGGGACCACGTCGCGGTCTACGTGGTCAGGCATTTCAGGCAGGACCGGCTGCCCGAGGCCAACCATGAGATCGTCGCCTGTGGCTTCTTCGACGCCGCAGCCTTGCCGGAGGAGGCGACCGGGGGCACTCGCCTGCGGATAGCGGAAGTGCTCGAGGGCAGGGAGCCGATCGCGACGTGGCGTTAGCGGGCGGCAACCGGTAAAAGCGTGCGCGACCTCATGACAAACCTGATTCGGCTGATAGTCCGGCGATGATCACAGCAACGATGCGGATTGCGGTTCTGGTGCCGTGCTTCAACGAAGAGGCCGCGGTCGCGACCGTGATATCTGATTTCCGCAAGGCGCTGCCCCAGGCCCGGATCGTCGTCTACGACAACAATTCGTCGGACCGTACCATCGCGGTGGCGCGCGAGGCGGGTGCGGAGGTGCGCAGCGAACGCCGCCAGGGCAAGGGCCACGTGGTGCGGCGGATGTTCGCCGATGTCGATGCCGATATCTACGTGCTGGTCGACGGCGACGCGACTTACGATGCCGCCAGCGCGCCGCGCATGATCGAGATGCTGCTGTCGGATCATCTCGACATGGTGGTGGGCTTTCGCGTCGACCAGGCCGCGGCCGCCTACCGGCCGGGCCATCGCACCGGCAACTGGATGCTGACCAGCTTTCTCTCCTCGGTGTTCGGCCAGGCCTTCAAGGATATTCTTTCCGGCTATCGCGTGTTCTCGCGGCGCTTCGTCAAATCCTTCCCCGTGCTGTCGGACGGTTTCGAAATCGAGACCGAACTCAGCGTGCATGCGCTCGAACTGGCGCTGCCGGTCGCCGAGATCGAGACGCCTTACTACGCCCGGCCGGAGGGGTCGTTCAGCAAACTCAATACCTGGCGGGACGGATTTCGAATCCTCGGCACCATCCTGAAACTCTACCGTTCGGAAAAGCCGCTGCGGTTCTTCACCGCGATCGGGGTGTTTTTGACGCTGGTTTCGATCGGCCTCGCGACCCCCGTCATCGTCACCTATCTCGAGGAAGGCATCGTTCCGCGGCTGCCGACCGCGGTGCTGTCGATGGGTCTGATGATCCTGGCGGTGCTGTCGGTATCGTCGGGGCTGGTGCTCGATACGGTGACGCGCGGACGCCGCGAGATGAAGCTGCTGGCCTATTTGTCCCAGGCCCCGGTCAACAGGAACTGATACGGCCAGGAATTTAACGCGGGCGGGGCGATGGACCGCGCGTCCGCCAGATGCTATCCCGCGCCCCAGCATGAGCGACCTGTTACTGACAATATTGGCCGAGACCCCCAGCGACGCGCTGCCGATCGAACGCCTGCACCAGCGCACCTTCGGGCCCGGCCGTTTTGCGCTGAGCGCCTACCGGCTGCGTGAGCACGTCGATCACCTGCTCGATCTGTCGTTCACGGCCCGGATCGGCACGCTGCTGGTCGGCTCGGTGCGGCAATTGCCGATTTGCATCGGCGATACCAGGGCATTGCTGCTGGGGCCGCTGACGGTCGAACCGCCGTTCCGCAGCCGCGGCGTCGGCCGCGCGCTGCTGGATCGCGCGCTGAAGGACGCCAGGGCCAGGGGGCATCGCCTCGTGCTCCTGGTCGGCGACGAAGCCTATTACAGCCGCGTCGGCTTCAAGCCGGTTCCGAAGGGACGGGCGACCATGCCGGGGCCGGTCGACTACAGCCGGCTTCTCGTTGCCGAACTCGTTGATGGCGCGTTCACGGATGTCTCCGGTGTGATCCGCCCGGACTGGAGCATGGCGAAGTAGTGCGCGGTGGTTCGAGACGCGCGGCGTTGCCGCGCTCCTCACCATGAGGTATCGAAATTGAGTTTCCCAGAGATGGATGTTGATAGCAACTGGTTCATAACACATTGATTTCACTTGCGTTGATATAGATGTAAGTCACGGTCGTTCCCGTCATTTCATTCCGCGTGCTACCTATTTGACAAGTAGGTAGCGTAGCCCGATGGGAGCTCTGTTGATGCCGCGCCTCAAGTTGACAAAGAACGCGATCGACTCCCTGCCGACGCCTGCATCGGACACTGTCTATTGGGATGTCGCATACCCGGGCTTTGGCGTGAAAGTCACGCCCACGGGACGCAAGGTATTCGTCGTGCTCTACCGAACAGGTGGAGCCGGATCGAAGTTGCGGAAGTACACGATCGGGGTGTACGGACCCATCACCCTCCATCAGGCCCGCGTGGCGGCGCAAAGGGTTTTCGCGGCTAAGCTTGAGGGACGCGATCCCGCCTCTGAGAAGCGAACGGCAAAGCAAAGGGTCGTGGCCGATCGCGTCGACGAACTGTTGGAGGCATTCATTGCCCAACACGTTTCTCAGAACCGTTCGGCCCGTGAGACCTCTCGTATTCTGCGACGGGAGGTTGGCAAGGTTTGGGGGAACAAGAGTATCCATGAAATCGGCAAGCGCGGCGTAGTCGAACTCATTTCGGCGATCGAGCAGCGCGGCGCTCCAACGGTCGCTAACAAGACCCTGAAGCTCGTCAAAACCTTTCTGCGCTGGTGCGTAGGTCGAGCCGTTCTCGATCAATCGCCGGCGGAGGGTGTTCCTCGCCCTGCCAAGGAAGTCGCCCGCGACCGGGTGCTAACCGACCCTGAATTGGCCCAGGTCATCCTCGCTGCCAAAACAATGGATGGTCCGTATGGTGGCATCGTTGAACTTTTGGCGCTGACCGGACAACGCCGTGAGGAAGTCGCAGCGGCGACCTGGGATGAGCTTGATCTTGACCAAAGAGTCTGGACGCTGCCGAAGACGCGCACCAAAAACGAGAAACAGCATATCGTTCATCTTTCGGCCCAGGCGATTACCGTCCTGCAACAGAAGAAGAAGCAAGGACCGTTTGTATTCTCTGTGCGCGAGACTAAATCGTTTCGAAATTTCGCTTTTGCGAAGCGCCGGCTGGATGACATTTCAGGCGTAGAGAACTGGCGCCTTCATGATCTGCGGCGCACCTGTGTTTCCGGGATGGCCCGCCTCGGCATCCCCCCGCATGTCGCCGACAAAGTCCTCAATCACCAGTCTGGAACGATTTCTGGCGTCGCTGCGGTTTACCAGCGCCACGACTTTCTACACGAACGTATAGTGGCCCTGGACCGCTGGGGCGATCACGTTGCCAAGATCGTCGCTGATGCCGCAATCACTTCTCCGAACCCTGTCCGTAGGGCCGCCTAGTGCTGCGAACGCCAATAGCTGGACTGCCGACATGCACGGGATTGTTATGGAAATTCAGGATCAACTACCGCCGCATAGTGTGACTGAAGTATCAGCCGATTTTCTGCCCTTGTCCGAGGCCGTTAACCGGCTGGCTGACGGTATGTGGGGTGGTTTGCAGCGTCCAGAGCCGGTGGTGGTCATCAAGCGGAGTTATAAAAAGTTATCGGTAGGTTTTGGCCCTTGGCGGGAAAAGGCAGGGCGGCTTCTCAGGGATGCCGCTGTGAAGGGAAAGTTGGCGATCTATATCCTCGCAAAAAATCAAGTCCGACCCGACGATTATGACCTGACAGGAGAAGCTTCGGCGAAGCCTGCCCCTGGGTCTGTGCCGGTGTCCGTCATTAGGCAGTTGATACCTTCACGCGGAAGTTTGCCCGATCACCCGATCCGGCCCTCGATGAAGACAGCCGAGGGCAACGAAAACCTATTCGTATTGCTGACGGTTGGCCTTCTTGTTGTGCGAGCTAGAGCGGTTTTCGGTTGATGTGAATCGGAACAGTAAGGGGGTTCCCAAAGGGGCGCAAATCAGATTCGGGTTGCTTTGACAGCAACAGCGAGATC
>JAYSPJ010000731.1:0-4343 GCA_043722155.1 Bradyrhizobium sp. | reverse complement strand
CACCGCATCCCACCGCGCGTTCGTGACGATCGCGACCCGCCCCTCTCATCGGGTGAGACACGCGAAGCTAAATCACTGATTTGCCCGACGGGTTAAGCGGAAATTTGCCCGTCGGGTTGTTTTGTCGCAGCCGGGTCCTGGGATTGCGCTTGCGCGCGAGGCGAAGCAGTTCGCGTTTCGCAACCAGCTGGACGGTGAATTTGCCGAGATCGTCCCGCACGGCGCGCTAACCCGCCGCGCTCGAGAAATTCGGCGGACGGCGTTCGGCAAAGGCCGTAAAGGCCTCGCGGGCCTCGGCCGTCTGCAACCGCTCCGCGAAGATCACGCTCTCGCGATCGATCTGCGCCGCGATCGCCCCGAAATTGCGCATCAATGCCTTGGTGTGGCTGAGCGCGCCGGGCGGACGCCTGGTCAGGGCTTCCGCCGCCGCGTGCGCCTTGGCTCGCAGCTCGGCCGCCGGGACGACGGCGTTCGCCAAACCGCAGGCCAGCGCCGACGCGGCGTCGAGCGGTTCACCGAGTGCGAACATCGCATAGGCGCGGACATGGCCGATCCGCGCCGGCAACAGCCAGCTCGATGCCGCCTCGGGCACCAGAGCGAGATTGACGAATGGCGTGGTCAGCCGCGCCGTCTCGGCCAGGAAAACCAGGTCGCAATGCAGCAGCATGGTGGTGCCGACGCCGACCGCATTGCCCTGCACGGCCGCGATCAGCGGCTTGGTCGCCTTGCCCAAATTCCTGATGAAGCGGCCTGCCTGGTTCTCGCCCCGATCCTTGTTACTTGCCTGGGCGGCGAAATCGGCGAGGTCGTTGCCCGCCGTGAAGCTGTCGCCGTCGCCCTGGAACACGACGACCCTTATCGCCGGATCCTTCTCCGCGCGCTCCAGCCCGTCCGACATGGCGCTGTACATGGCGTTGCTCAGCGCGTTCTTCTTGTCCGGACGGGCCAGCGTCAGCGTCATGATCCCGGCCGCGACTTCGGTCTTCACATAATCGGTCATCAAAAACTCCTCGAGAGAATGTTTCGCTTCAGGCGACTTTCATCGGCTTTGACTGTCCGGCACCATCGAGGAATCCGACCAGACGGTCACGAATGATGCGCTCGGCATCCGCCATGATGCGATCGATCAATTCCTTTACCGTCGGCACGTCCTTGATCAGGCCGACCACCATGCCGCAGCTCCAGGCCCCCGCGTCCATGTCGCCGTCGATCATGACCTTGGGGTAGACGCCGGCGACCTCGTCATGGATATCGGCAATCTTCAGGCTGGCGCCCTTCTCGCGCTCGATCTCCATCAGCCGGTCGACGCCCTTGTTCTTCAGCACGCGCTCGGTATTCCTGATCGCACGCATGACAAGGCGGGTGTCGAGCTCGGAGGCGGCCACCAGCGCCTTCTTGACGTTGTCGTGCACCGGCGCTTCCTTGGTCGCGATGAAGCGCGTGCCCATATTGATGCCGGCCGCTCCCATCGCGAGTGCCGCCACCAGACTGCGCGCGTCGGCCATACCGCCCGACGCCACGAACGGAATCTTCAACTCCTCGGCGGCGCGCGGCAGCAGGATCATGTTCGGCATGTCGTCTTCGCCGGGATGTCCGCCGCATTCGAAGCCGTCGACGCTGACCGCGTCGCAGCCGATCTGCTCGGCCTTCAGCGAGTGCCGGACCGAGGTGCATTTGTGGATCACCTTGATGCCCGCGGCCTTGAGCGCCGGCATGTATTGCTCCGGGCTGCGTCCGGCGGTTTCAACGATCTTGATGCCGCCTTCCCTGATGGCGGCGATGTATTCCGGATAGGGCGGCGCGGTGAACGCCGGCAAAAACGTCAAATTCACCCCGAAGGGCTTGTCCGTCATGTCATGACAGCGTGCGATTTCCCTGGCCAGCAATTCCGGCGTCCGTTGCGTCAGACCGGTAATGATGCCGAGACCACCGGCGTTCGACACCGCCGATGCCAGCTCCGCGAAGCCGACATAATGCATGCCGCCCTGAATGATGGGGTGCTCGATGCCGAACATTTCAGTGATGGCTGTTTTCACGAGTTCCTCCGGTTTGATTGGGCGGTGTCCTGGCAAGCCTATACCATTGTTCGCAGCCTGCGAGAGTTGGCACGAAACGCTTTGCCGTGCTCCGGGTAAAGGGCTTCCCGCACAAGCTCCGGTTACCATTTCTCGCCGAACGGGCGGATTTCCAGTTCGAACGTCCAGGCGCTGCGCGGCTGCTGATAAAGCAGCCAGTAGGATTCCGCGACCGACGACGGGGGCATCAGGAGGTCTGGGTTGTCGAGCGCCCCCGGTCCCAGCGCCTCGATCCGCCGCTGGCGCACCCATTCGGTGTCGACGCCGGAATCGATGATGAGATGGGCGACATGGATGTTTTTCGGCCCCAACTCGCGCGCGGTCGCCTGGGCGACGGCGCGCAGGCCGAACTTGGCGCTGGCGAATGCCGCATAGCCCGATCCGCCGCGCAGGCTCGCGGTCGCGCCGGTGAAGAAGATATTGCCCCTGCCCCGCGGCAGCATCAGACGCGCAGCCTCGCGGCCGGCGAGAAAACCGGAGTAGCAGGCCATCTCCCAGACCTTGCGGAACACCCGCTCGGTGGTGTCCAGAATCGGAAAGTTGACGTTGGCGCCGACATTGAAGATGCAGACTTCGAGCGGCGCGTGCTTGTCGGCCTCCCCGAGGAAGGAGGTGATTTCCTCTTCCTTGCGTGCATCGAGCGATCGCGCGTGCACTTCGCCCCCGGCCGCCTCGATCTCCTTCACCAGCGGCTCGAGCTTGGCGCCGTTGCGACGCCCGGCGAACACCGTAAATCCTTCGGAAGCAAACTTCCTGGCGATCTCGCTGCCGATGAAGTCACCGGCGCCGATCACGGCCACGGTCGCGTTTCTCTTCTGCAAGGATCTTCTCCCGGTGTCACCTTCGAAGTTGCGTCGACGGTGTCGGGCCGTCGTCGCGGCCGGTCTGTTCGACAATCGATTCCTCGACGTCGCGGAGCCGATCCTTGCCGAAGAACATTTCCTGGCCGACGAAGAACGTCGGCGAACCGAACGCGCCACGGGCAACCGCATCGTTCGTCAGTTCGATCAGCTTCTTCTTGACGTCGTCCTGCTGCGCGCGGGCGATCAGCCTGTCGATATCGATGCCGGACGAAGTGAACGCGTTCCGGAAGATTTCAAGATCGTCCATTTTCTTCGGCTCCTCCCACATGTGGTGGTAGGCGGCGCGAAAATAGGATTCGAACATGCTTTCGAACCGGGCCGCGACGGCGCCCCGCATCAGCATCAGCGTGTTGACCGGAAAGAAGGGATTCGGCTTGAATGTCGTGATGTCATGACGCCGGATGAAACGCCGGGTCTCCAGCGCATTGTATTCGGGCTTGTTCTTGATGCCGCGAAGCGACTCGAACGGCGACATGTTGTTGGTGGCCTTGAAGATGCCGCCGAGCAGCACCGGCACATACTCGAATTTCACCCCGGTGCGGCGCTCGATACCCGGCAGCGCCTTCTCCGCCAGATAGGCATTCGGGCTACCGAAATCGAACTGGAATTCGATCTTCAGGGGTTTGACCAACGGACTACTCCTCCCGGCAGCATGACCTGCAGCCTGCCCTTGCCATCCCGGCCCGCAGCCACTCAAGCACTAAAGTTCTATAATTGAACTGTCAAGCTTCAGAAGTATTTCCATGATTTGATGTCTAAATTTGATGGTTGTCCATCCCATAGTGCCTATTTAGAATGATTTCCTGCAGGGCTGATTCCAACGGATCGACCGGAGAATGCGATGAAGTGGGACGAACTCGAAGAGGAGCCGTGCTCCCTGGCCCGGACGGTCGCGGTCATTGGCGATCGCTGGAGCCTGTTGATCCTGCGCGAGTGCTTTCTGCGGACAAGGCGGTTCGAGGGCTTTCAGTCGGCACTGGGCATTACCCGGCATCTGCTCGCGGAGCGCCTGAAGAAACTGGTTCGCCTTGGCGTGCTTCGCCGGGTTCCGTACCAGGATTCGCCGAAACGGCATGAGTACATCCTGACCCAAAAGGGCCTCGATCTGTATCCGATCATCATGTCGATCGTGCATTGGGGCGACACGCATATGGTCGATGAACGCGGCAGGCCTCTGCTCCATGAGCACAAGAGCTGCGGCAAAATGTTCGACCCGGTGCTGGTCTGTTCGGAATGCGGTGAACCCGTGACCGCCAAGGGTGTCCATGTGCATCCAGGACCGGGCAAACGACTGCCGGCGACTGCGGCTGCAGGGCCCCCGAAGATTGCGAAGACCAGGGCCCGCAGTCGCGCCGTCTGAAGGCGCGGTGGCGGTTTCGTTCAGTCGACCGTGCGGTACATCGGC
>JAYSPJ010000730.1:0-4805 GCA_043722155.1 Bradyrhizobium sp. | reverse complement strand
TGGGCACTGAGAGCGTCGCCGGAGTTTCGGTCCGGCGAACATTCTAGCCTGAGCTGAGCCGCACGCCTGCGCGCAGGAACTTCTGCGGATCGACCGCGTCGCCGTCGATCCGCGTTTCATAATGCAGATGCGGACCGGTGGATCGGCCGGTCGAGCCGACGGCACCGATCACCTGTCCGATCTTGATCTGCTCGCCGACCTTGACGTTGATTTCCGACAGATGGCCGTAGCGGGTCGACAGCCCGTTGCCGTGATCGATTTCCACCATGCGGCCATAGCCGCCCATCCAGCCCGACGTGACCACTTTGCCGTTCGCGGTCGCGCGCACCGGATCGCCGGATGCGGCGCGGAAATCGAGGCCGGTATGCATTGCGGGGCGGCCGAGGAACGGATCGCTGCGGACCCCGAAACCGCTGCTGAACTCGACTTCGCCGATCACAGGCTTGCGATACGGCACCAGCGCCAGCGTGCGGTTGAGACGCTCGACCTGGGTGCGGGTGACGTTGATCCGGTAGAGCTGACGTTCGAAGGTGCTCGCATCCGGAGAAAGTTTGACTGGAACGAAGGGGCCGCCGACGCCGGAGCGCGGGGTCGCGGCTTCCAGTTGCGCCATGTCGAGGCCGAGATCGGTGATGACGCCGCGCATCCGGCGCATCCGCGATTCCATGCTCTCTTCGACCGAACTGAGCGCCGCCATCTGGCGGCCCTCGACCTTGTCGAGCGAGGACTGCAGGCGGAGCAGCACGTTGTCAAACCCCTGGACCTTGGCAAACTGGTTCGGCTGGACCTTTGCGACCATGGGCGCGCGCGATTCCAGCCGCGCTTCGCGGTCCGGCGGCGCCACGAAGATCACGGTATCGCTGATCGGCGACGGTTTCGGCGTGCCCGAAGCCGCTGCATCGCCGGCGCCGCGCGACGGCGATCGGATCGATCCGGTGACGGAGGTGTCCGGAATGGCGCCGAGCGCGGTAGCGCGCGATTCCAGCGTGGTCTGGCGGCGCATGATCTGGTCGAGCTTCTGGTCGAATTGTTCCTGATCGAGCAGCTGGCGGCTGGTGGTGCGGTCGACCTTCGCGCGCAGTTCGGCGATCCGGTCTTCATAGGCGTACTGCATCTCCGCCTGGCGGGCGATCAGGCGGGTAAGAACGTCGTCGCGGAAGGCGAAATAAGTCGCCGTTGCCGCCGACCACATCCCGAGCACGGTCACCGTGCCGACCACGATCCAGAACGCCACCGGGCCGAATCGGACCTGCTTGCCGGCATGGACCAGGGTATAGCCGTCCTGTTCCTGGAGTGACGGGGCCAGCGCCGCCGCACGACCCGACGCCGGGCGACGAGGGGAAGCCCTGCCATGGTCGTGTGGATGGTGCTGGGGATACTCGGAATAATGTCCGGAACGGTACGACATCGGCACTCCCGCGCCGGGCGGAAGTGAGTTCCGTACGGCTGAATTGACGGGGGTGATTTGACCGGCGCATAGTTAATTTTCAGCGAATGGAACCGGACAAATTTAAAGGGCTCGAACGGCCGCGAGCACCTCTTCGGCATGGCCATCGACCTTCACGTTGCGCCATATCCTGATGACCCGGCCATCGGCATCCAGCAGAACCGTGGTGCGAAGAATGCCCTGGAAGGTCCTGCCATACATCGATTTTTCGCCCCAGACGCCATAAGCATCCAGCATCTGATGTTGCTCGTCTGAAACGAGAGGAGTGACGAGTTCGTGCTTGTCGCGAAAGGCTTCCTGGGCTTTGGGCGGGTCGGCCGACACGCCCAGCACGGCGGTCTGGTTTTCGGCAAAGGCACCCGACAGCCGGCTGAAGTCGATGGCCTCCCTGGTGCAGCCCGGCGTGTCCGCGCGCGGATAGAAAAACAGCACCAGCTTCCTGCCCTTGAAGTCACTGAGCGACACCGAGTCGCCGCCGTCGCGGGGCAGCCGGAAGGCGGGCGCCTTGGCTCCCTCGCTCAGGCCGGGCTGGCGCGGCGCTGCCACGCCGGCCTTTGGGCCCGACGCTTGGTCCGCCGACGGCTTCATGGCAGGCGGTTTCTCGGCGGGCGATTTCGCTACGACCGCGCTCCGCGCAATCGATTCGCTCGGGCCGGACGGTTTTAACGGTTTCGATGGGGCCTTATGCGATGCTTTCGCAGGGGCTTTGCCGATTTTCTTGCTGGCGCCCTTGGCTGATTTTTTGGCCGTCGCCTTGGTGGTTTTCGCTGACCCTGTTTTGGCCGAAGTGCTGGCCGATTTCGTGGATGGGTTCTTGGACGTATTCTTGGACGTATTCTTGGACTTATTCTCGGACTTCGCGAGGGTCGGCTTCCCGAAGGGGGTTTTGGGGGATTTCTTGCGCGTTTTCTTGGACATACGCCTTCCTTTCGTCGCTTTCGGCGGATCAATCATTGGGGTATCGGGGGGCTTGCGCCGGGATGCGGGAACGGATCCTGCAACTGGGCAAATCTGATGACCCCGGAGTATGGTGACAGGGAATTCGACGCAACCTCCGGCCGCTCGTTGAATGTGCTCCTTGGGCCCGATGACGAGTAACAGTAATAATCGAGGATTGGCAGCAATGCCGGCACGGGAACGCTCGTACCATGTGGACGGGCGCGGCCTTGGCGGCGATCCATCTAACAATCAGCGCCAGCACCGAGAGGCAATGGCCAGGAAAACGTCGCCCAAAACGTCCCCCCAAGGGTCCAATCCGCGTGCTGACGTCCAGTCCTCGCAGTGGGATGATACCGATTGGGATCAGGGCCATGACGACGCGGCGGGCTATCGCGCGCGCCGGCTGTTGTCGCGGTCGAACTCCGGCTTTCACCTGCTGGGCGATCGTTTCGGAAGCTTGCGCGGTTGGATCTCCGGCGAACGCTGGGTAAAGCGCCTCGCCGTTGTGAGCGCGGTTCTGATGGTGATCTTCGCCGGCTGCTTCGGCGGGCTGTGGTGGCGACTCGGCGCCGGTCCGATCAACCTCGATATGGCCACGCCCTGGCTGGCGTCGGCGATCGAGGAAAATATCGGCCACGGCAATACCGTCGAAGTCGGCGGCACCCAAATCGAGCGCGCCGGGCGAATCCGCATCGCCGTCCGCATCCGCGATATCGTGGTCAGGGACCGTGACCGCGCCGTCGTCGCCAGCGCGCCGAAAGCCGAGGTGAAGCTTTCCGGCACTGCGCTGTTGATGGGACGGCTTCGCGCCGAGAGCCTCAATCTGGTCGATGCCGAACTCGCCGTTCGCATCGCGCCGGATGGCACCGTCACGGTTTCAGCCGGCGACACCGCCAAGCCGATCGCCACCGGTGTGGCCTCGAAAAAGGATGCAGGGCTGGCGCCGACCTTTCCGCGCCAGATCCCGGTGACGCCGCCGCCGGGGAGCGTTGCGCCATCTTCGCCTGGCGCCGCAACCGCGCCTGCAGCGGTTCCCGATAGCGGGCAGAGCGGTCTGCTCGCCGGCCTCGACTGGCTCGACAGCTTGAGCCTGACCGGACTTGACGGACAAAACCTCAACGAGATCGGTCTGAAGAACGGCAACCTTGTCGTCGACGATCAGCAGCGCGGCAACAAATGGACGTTCGAAAACATCAGCCTCAGTCTGCGCCGGCCGAGCGGCGGCGGGGTGGCGCTCAGTCTCGGCGAAGAAGGCAGCCGCGCTTGGTCGCTTCGCGTCGTGGTCGGACCTCCCGCCAACGGGGTGCGATCGGTCGATATCCGCGCCGATAAGGTCCCGACGGCCAATATCCTGCTGGCGATGCGGCTGAAGGATCTGACCTACAGCGCGGACCTGCCGCTGACCGGCGAACTGAAGGGCGAACTCGGCCGCGACGGCCTGCCGACCTATTTCCGTGGCAAGATCACCGCGGGGACCGGACACATCATCGACAGCGATACGCCGGACTATCCGATGGCGATCGATTCGGCCGATATCAGTGTCGAATGGGACGCCGGACGGCGCGTGCTGGTGGCCCCCTTCAAGATCATTTCCGGTTCGAACCGGATCACGCTTTTGGCCCATCTCGAGCCGCCGAACGGCAGCGCCGCCGATTGGCAGCTGGGATTTTCAGGCGGCACCATCGTGCTCGCCGGGGCGGACAACGAGCCACCCCTGATTTTCAATCGCATCGCCATCGGCCTGCGCTTCGATACCGACAGGAAGCGCGTGCTGCTGACGCAGGCGGATATCAGCAACGGCGAGATCGGCATCGCCGGGACCGGCAGTGTCGAATATTCGGGCGAGCCGCGCCTGACGCTGGGTTTCGCGGGAACGCCGATGTCGGCGTCGGCGCTGAAGCGGATGTGGCCGATCCTGATCGTGCCCGAAGTCCGCGAATGGGTGATCGAGCGGGTCGAACGCGGCTCGCTGCAGCGCATCGAGGTCGGCGTCAATTCGCCGGTTCGAAATCTGTCGCGACGGGGCCCGCCGATCCCGGATGACGGTCTTGCCGTCAGCATTGTCGCCACAGGCGTGACGTTGCGGCCGGTCGACGAACTGCCGCTGGTGCGCGATGCCGATCTGAAAGCCCGTGTCACCGGCCGCACCGCGACCGTGACCATCGGGCAGGCGGTGTCCGAGACGCCGACCGGGCGCAAGCTTACCATTTCGGATCTGGTATTCGAGGTGCCGGATATGGCGCCGAAGCCCGCGCCGGCGCGGGTCAAATTCCGGATCGACGGCCCGGTGCCGGCCGCGGCCGAGATTCTCGCCTCGGACCGCCTCAGCGAATTTTCCGGCACCCTGATCGATCCCAATTCGAGCAAGGGCACGATGTCCGCCGTGGTCACGCTCGGCCTGCCGATCAAGCGCGAACTG
>JAYSPJ010000729.1:0-2950 GCA_043722155.1 Bradyrhizobium sp. | reverse complement strand
ATTACCTGGAGGAGGCGATGACGCAGTTCGGCAAGTTATTTGAGGACTTCGAAGAGCATCTTTGAAGTCGATACCCTGAAATCCGCGGGAAAGCCTTCGCGAATGCTTTGGAGCGTTTCAATGAACAAGATGAAGATCGGCACCGGCGACTGGATCGTTGTTTGCGATGGGCGGAAAGCGCTTATCCTCGAAAATCTCGGAGACCGCATGTTTCCGAACCTGCACAAGAAGGAAGTGCACGAACACGCGGACGCATCGACGCGCGCGCAAGGCAGCGATGCGCCGGGCAGCGTGCATCAATCGATGGGGGGCGCGCGAAGCTCGATCGAGCAGACGGACTGGCACGACCAGTCCGAGCGGGCGTTCCTGAAGGCACTTGCCGACCGGCTCAACATTGCAGTCACAACCGGCGAAACTACCGCGCTGACGATCGTCGCGTCACCACGCGCGCTGGGCATGATCCGCCCGGATTATTCGGATGCGGTCCGAAAGGCGGTTCATGGCGAAATCGCCAAGGATCTCGTGAAGATGCCCATCCACGAAATCGAGAAGCAGCTGCTGTCGTGAACCCCGGGAACTCGTTTGACTACGGCCATTTGAACAACAGGAGGGCGCCATGCTTTCGGTCTTGATCGGGGTTTTGATTATTTGCATCGTTGGTGCAATTTGCTTCTGGGCGATCGACAAGTTCGTCAACGAAGCACGCCTGGCAAATCTTCTCAAACTGCTCGTGGTGCTGATCTGCCTGGCGGCGATCCTGCAGCGAGTGCTGCCGCTGGCGGGAATTAGCTGGCTGTAGCGCCGCTCACGACGATGCGGGGCGTGGACGCAGGCGAATGAAGACGGACGTTCCATCGACCTTGCCACCTCTGGCCGCACACCCGTCGCCGGGGGTGCCGCAGACCGCTGTGCCTGTGCTACCATTAATACCGGGCGTGGCGGCCAGACCCTCTCTGGCGGACGAACTCGTTGCGGCCGCGCCAACGCAGGATTTCAATCTTGCCCGCGACCTGACCGTGTTCGCGCGTGTTCGCGCCGAGGGCGGGCGTCGAGTGGTGGCGATCTTCGCCGTCTCGACCGTCGTCACCATTGCCAACATGTTCGGACAAGTGGAACTGAACGACTGGAACGGCCGATTCTTCGACGCCGTGGGCCGCAAGGACCTGTCCGGCTTTGTCCATGATCTCTGGACGTTCCTTGTCATCATTGCCGTTTTGCTGGCGCTCACGGTCGCGCAGACCTTTCTGCAGGAACGCCTGAAGTTTCGGCTGCGCGAATGGATCACCCGCCACCTGCTGGTCGAGTGGCTCAAGCCGTTGCGCGTCTATCAGCTCGGCTTTGCCGGCCAGTACGGTCACAACCCGGACCAGCGCATTCAGGAGGATACCCGCCTGCTCGGCGACTACAGCGCCGACCTCGGCTGCGGCATGGTCTATTCCCTGCTCCAGATCGCAGCTTTCGTCGGCGTGCTGTGGGCCCTGTCGGCGCAGGTCACCTTCCAGGTGGCAGGCTACGCCATCGCCATTCCCGGTTACATGGTCTGGTGTGCCCTCGCTTATGCCTCGATCGGCTCCGCCCTGACCTGGCTGGTGGGGCGGCCGCTGATTGCGCTAAATGGCGAGCGATATGCGCGCGAGGCAGAATTTCGCTTCGCGCTCGTCCGGGTCAACGAATCCGGCGAGAGCATCGCGCTGCATGGCGGGGAGAAGGACCAACAGCGGCACCTCGAGGCCGCGCTCGCGGCCGTCGTGGATACCATGCGACGGATATCTTCCTCGCTCGCCCACCTCACCTGGATCACATCGGGCACCGGCTGGCTGTCGCTCGTCGTCCCGATACTCGTGGCCGCGCCGGCCTATTTCGGCGGCAGCCTGACCCTCGGCGGCTTGATCATGGTGGCGGGCGCCTTCACCCAGGTGCAGGGCGCGATGCGATGGTTCGTCGACAATTTTTCGCGGCTCGCCGACTGGCGGGCGGCGGTCCACCGGGTCGCGCGCTTCCGCGAAGCGCTCGACAACCTGCCCGCGATCGAGGAGGGCGCCGAGGAGATCAAACGCGCGCCGCACCCGGAAGGCCATCTCGCTTTCGAGGGCGTGCGCGTGCTGCTGCCGGACGGACACATCGTTATCGAAGACGCGACCGTCAGCATCGCGCCGGGCGAGCGCGTGCTGATCGTCGGCGACACCGGTAGAGGAAAGTCGACCCTGTTCCGCGCCGTGGCGGGTCTCTGGCCGTGGGGTTCCGGGACCATCCTCACGCCTCCGCCAGGGACGATGGCGTTCCTGCCGCAGCGCCCTTACCTGCCGTTGGGCACGTTACGCAACGCCCTGAGCTATCCGAGCGCCACCGACGCTTTCCCCGATGCGGACATTCGAAAAGCACTGGAGCGGTGCGATCTCGGCAATCTCATTCCCAAACTCGACCAGACAGAGCGCTGGGACAAGGAGCTTTCGCTCGGCGAACAGGAGCGCCTCGCGTTCGCACGGCTGCTGCTGCACAAGCCGGGGTGGGTCTTTCTCGACGAAGCGACGGCCGCGCTCGACGAAGACAGCCAACGCCGCGTCATGCGCCTGTTCGACGACGAGCTGAAGCAGACGACCGTATTGAGCATCGGTCACCGTCCGGATCTTGCCGTCTACCACACCCGAACGCTTCAGCTCGTTCATGGACTCGACGGTGACCGCCTCAAGCTCAAGCCGCCCCCTGCCCCGCCTCCGCCGCGGCGCTGGCTGCAACGGCTCGATGACTGGCTGCTGACCATCCGGCCATGATGCGAGTCCGGTTCTCGCACCGGCATTATTGATCTGGGTCAACGCGGTCTGGCGATCTTCATCGCAGCATAAGTTTGGGCGACTAGAGCGGTTTTCGGTTGATGTGAATCGGAACAGTAAGGGGGTTCCCAAAGGGGCGCAAATCAGATTCGGGTTGCTTTGACAGCAACAGCGAGATC
>JAYSPJ010000728.1:0-1655 GCA_043722155.1 Bradyrhizobium sp. | reverse complement strand
CGCCTGGATCTACGCCCGCCGCGCCAACGGCGAGTTCGATGCGATGAGCGAGCAGATCAACCGCCACGCCGCCTCGATGGGAGCCAAGTCATGAAGGCGCTCAGTGCATTCTCCGCGCTGCTGCTCGGTTCGCTCGCGTCGCCTGCCTTCGCCGCCTCGGTCGGCGCCGTGCCGGAGCGCTTCCGCTGGCTCACGTTCCTGGTGTTCGGCCTGATCATCGGTCTCACCATGTACGTGACCTACCGCGCCGCCAAGCGCGTCACGAGCGCCAGTCAGTTCTATGCCGCCGGTCGCTCGGTATCCGGCATCCAGAACGGCTGGGCCATCGCCGGCGACTATCTCTCCGCCGCCTCGTTCCTCGGCATCGCCGGCCTGATCTCGCTCTACGGCTACGACGGCTTCATGTATTCGGTCGGCTGGCTGGTGGCCTACATCACGGTGCTGCTCGTGATTGCCGAGCCGTGTCGCAACATCGGCAAATACACGCTCGGCGACATTCTCGCGTTCCGCAACGACCCCAAGAAGGCGAAGACCGTCGCGGCCATTTCCACCATCACGGTGTCGATCTTCTATCTCACCGCGCAGATGGTCGGCGGTGGCGTGCTGGTCAAGACCCTGATCGGCATCGACTACGAAGTGTCGGTGATCGGCGTCGGCGTGCTTATGCTTGCCTACGTGCTGTTCGGGGGCATGGTTGCCACCACCTGGGTGCAGATCATCAAGGCCATCCTCCTGGTGGTTGCCTCGATCCTGCTGGTCATCTTCACCTGGGCGCCCTACGGATTCTCGCTGCCCGGTTTCCTGCAGGCGGCGGTCGATTCGGCAAACGTCCAGGGTCAGGTCACCAAGCTGATCGGCGATGCTGCGAAGACCATGACGCCGCAGGAGCTCGGCCAGCGCTTTCTCGAGCCAGGCTTGTACCTGAAGAGCCCGATCGACCAGATCTCGCTCGGTATGGCGCTGGTGCTCGGCACCGCAGGCATGCCGCACATCCTGATGCGGTTCTTCACCGTACCCACCGCGAAAGACGCGCGCGTGTCGGTGCTCTGGGCCATGGGCATCATCGGCGGGTTCTACGTGCTCACCCTGTTCCTGGGGCTCGGTTCCGCGATCAACGTCGGCCAGGGCGAGATCACCCGCATCGACAAGGGCGGCAACATGGCGGGCCCGCTGCTCGCCCAGTTCCTCGGTGGGGGTCCGGAGAGCCTGCTCGGCAATCTGTTCCTCGCCTTCGTGGCGGCGGTCGCCTTTGCGACCATCGTCGCCGTGGTGGCCGGCCTGGTGCTCGCCTCGGCGTCGGCCATGTCGCACGACATCTGGGTCGGCGTGGTCAAGGGCGAACACGCCACCCAGGAGCAGGAAGTGCGCGCGGCACGGATCTCCGCGATCATCGTCGGCATCGTCGCTATCCTGATCGGCATCCTGGCCAAGGGCCAGAACGTCGCTCATCTCGTGGCGCTCGCGTTTGCGGTGGCGGCATCGGGCAACCTGCCCTGCGTGCTGCTCACTCTGTATTGGCGCAAGTGCAATACCGGAGGCATCGTCGCTGGCATGCTCGTAGGGTCGATCTCGGCGATCGGGCTGGTGATGGTGTCGCCGAACATGACCTATCCGATCATCGTCAAGGCCGCCCAGGAAAAAGCCATCAAAGGTGC
>JAYSPJ010000727.1:0-3908 GCA_043722155.1 Bradyrhizobium sp. | reverse complement strand
GCCTGGAAGGCCGGATCGGCCTTGGCGGCGGCGTAGGCCTTCTCCAGCTCGAGGATCAGCGGCATCAGCGTTTCCGCGACGAAGCGGCCGCCGAATTTGCCGAAATGCCCGGTCTCGTCGGGACCCGTACGGAATGAATTGGGCAAATTGGGATTCATCGGACCATCAACTCTTCGGTGGCGCGCGCGGCGCGAATGAAATTGCGGATCAATTCGGGGTCCTTGATGCCGGGCGTGCGCTCGACGCCGGAGGAAACGTCGACGCCGCCGGCGCGGGTGACGCGGACGGCTTCCGCGACATTGCCGGCATGCAGGCCGCCCGAGACCATGAACGGCAGTTTGAGATCGAGATGCTCCAGCACATGCCAGTCGAACACCGCGCCGAGGCCGCCCGGACGCGTGGCTTCCCTGGGGGCGCGGGCATCGAACAGGATGCGGTCGGCAACCGCGGCATAGCCCGGCAGCGGCGCAAGATCCGCTGCGGTTTCCACCGCCATCGCCTTCATGACCGGCAATCCAAAAACCCGCTTGATGTCGCGCAGCCGCGCCACGGTCTCCTTGCCGTGCACCTGCAAAATATCCGGCTGCAGCGCCTCGACGATATTGGCCAGCGTCGCGTCGTCGGCATCGACCGTGAGTGCCACCTTGGTCGCGCGGCCCTTTGCCTGTTTGCCGAGTTCGCGCGCCGTCTCGAGGCTGATATGCCGCGGTGATGGCGGAAAGAACACGAATCCGACCATGTCCGCGCCGGCCTGCAGCGCGACGTCGAGCGTCTCGCGCGTGGACAGGCCGCAGATTTTGACGATCAGGGACATGGTTTCAAAGCGAATTGGGTTTCAAAGCACGGGTTCGGGCGGCCACAACAGGTCTGGGCAGGAAGCTGACGGGGCGGGTTCTACAACGTCGCGCCCTGCTTGTCTCGCCCGCCGGACCCATAGCCGCCGCCCTGCGTCAGGGCAGGAAGGCGCTGCAAATCATCGCGCGAGGCCGCCGAGCCGGCGCGCAGATCGGCCAGCTGGGCCCGCACGGCCCGGGCGTCGGCTTCGTGCCGGCGCGCGGCGCGCCGCCAGTGACGCTGCCGGAACCAGGTCGCGGAGCCGCCCGCCACCACGCCAATGATCGCCACCGCGATGATGATGACGAACAGCGGCAGCGTGACCCCCACCACTGGATAGCTGGAATTGAACGGGTCGAACGACACCGTCACCAGATGACGGTTGGCGACCGCGAAGATCACGAAGAACAGGCCCAGCGGAATCAGCACCAGAGCGGAGAAGAATTTTCGCATGACCATCTCTCGCGTTGACGGAGTCGGCTCGTGTCTCCCGCCAATGGCAGCGGACTGACGGCCAATACGCGTGAAACGCCTACGCGCCGGCGTCGGGAGCTGCGCTGTCGCGGTTCAGCCGTTCGCGCATTTCCTTGCCCGTCTTGAAAAACGGAACGCTCTTCTGATCGACCGGCACATGCGCGCCGGTGCGCGGATTGCGGCCGGCGCGGGCGGGGCGATGCTTGACCGAGAACGCGCCGAAACCACGCAGCTCGACCCGGTCGCCGCGCGCCAGGGCTGCCACGATCTCGTCGAGAATCGCGTTCACAATATTCTCGACATCCCGCTGATAGAGGTGCGGGTTGTGCTCGGCGATACGCTGAACAAGTTCGGATTTGATCATCGAGATTGGGACCCGGGAACGTGCGGATATGCATTTCCGTGAAAATGCCTTGAACTGTCAAGTCGCTAAATGAAATTTGGGCAGCGCGAAAACACGTGACAAACGGCCGGATTCAGGATTGCGACGACACCCGCAATGCGGGAGGACGGGACGGACACCGGACTTTGGCCGATCAATTGCCCCCCGCGGGTTGCCACAATGCCAGCATTCCATCGAGACCCAGGCGGTCGACGGCATGGACCAGTCCGGCGTGCTCGACCTGCCGCGCAATCACGCTCAACCCGAGCGCGTCCAGCGCAATGGAAGCCGCCGTTCGCAGAAAAGTCAGGTCGCCGAGGCGAGGCGACAGCTTGAAATCGCGCACCGGCAAATCGCTCTTGACGTTTTTCTGGGCCACCAGCCACGCAATGGCGGTTTTCTCGTCGCCGAGCTGATCGACCAGCTTGAGTTCGACCGCCTGGCGGCCGGTGAAGATCCGCCCGTCCGCGACTTTTTCGAGCAAGGCATCGTCCATGCCGCGCCGTTGCTTCACCAGGCCGCGAAACCAGGCGTAGGAATCCTTGACCAGCGAATCCAGCGCGGCGCGGGCTTCCGGACTGGTCGGCTCAAATCCGTTCGGCGCTGCTTTCAGCGGCGAGGACTTCACTTCCTCGACCTTGACGCCGACGGTTTTCAAAAGCTCGCTGAAATTCGGATACTGGAACAATACGCCGATCGAGCCGACCAGCGAGCTTTGCTGCGCCACGATATGATCGGCCGCGATCGCGGTGATGTAGCCGCCCGACGCCGCCAGTCCCTCGACCACGACCACCACCGGCTTCTTCGCCTTCAGGCGCACCAGCGCGTCGTAAAGCTGCTCGGAGCCGGCCGTGGTGCCGCCGGGCGAATTGATGTGCACGACGACGGCCGCGGCGCGGGATTTTTCCAGCCGCTCCAGCGCCTCGACGCGATCATTGTCGCTGCGAATCAGGCCATCGATGTGAACCCGCGCGATCGAGCCCGACGCCGTGAACGTGCCGCGTCCGGCCGGCGTCGCGACCACGGCAACCGTGATGATGGCCGCGATCACGACCAATGCGGCGATCACGCGCCAGAACGTCAGCTTGCGGCGAATCCGGCGGCGATCAACGATCACGTCTGAATCAGGCGGCATCGAGAATTCTCCCACGGAGCGGTCGTTGAGGGGTCGCGCGGTATTCTCCGCACAGCCCTAATATGTCGTGCCTCAATTACATCAATTGCGATGCAATATGAAGAAAACAAGGCCCGAAATAGAAAGGGCCCCGGTCGAAACCGGGGCCCGATCGATGAAACGAGCAAGCCTGAGGCTTACTTGTCGGTGCGCTGCTTCAGCGCGGTGCCGAGAATGTCGCCCAGCGTCGCCCCCGAATCGGAGGAGCCGTACTGCGCGATGGCTTCCTTCTCTTCGGCGACTTCCAGCGCCTTGATCGAGACCTGCACCTTGCGGGCCTTCTTGTCGAACTGGATCACCCGCGCATCGACCTTTTCGCCGACGGCGAAACGCTCGGCGCGCTGATCCGAACGCTCGCGCGCCAGCTCGGACCGCTTGATGAAGGTGCTGAAGTCGGTACCGGAGATCTTCACCTCGATGCCGCTTTCCTTCACTTCGAGCACTTCGCAGGTCACGACCGCGCCCTTCTTGACGTCGCCCGGCTCGGCGAAAGGATCGCCTTCGAGCTGCTTGACGCCGAGCGAAATGCGCTCCTTCTCGACATCGACATCGAGCACGATGGCCTTGACCATGTCGCCCTTCTTGAAGTTGTCGATCACCTGCTCGCCCGGAAGCTTCCAGTCGAGGTCGGACAGATGCACCATGCCGTCGACGTCGCCTTCGAGACCCAGGAACAGGCCGAACTCGGTCTTGTTCTTGACCTCGCCTTCGACCGTGGCGCCGACCGGGAACTTCTCGACGAACACTTCCCAGGGATTGCGCATGGTCTGCTTGAGGCCGAGCGAAATGCGGCGCTTGACCGAATCGACCTCGAGAACCTGCACTTCGACTTCCTGCGAGGTCGAAACGATCTTGCCGGGATGCATGTTCTTCTTGGTCCACGACATTTCCGAGACGTGGATCAGGCCTTCGATGCCCGGCTCCAGTTCGACGAACGCGCCGTAGTCGGTGATGTTGGTGACGCGGCCGGTGAAGCGCGCGTTGAGCGGATACTTCGCCTCGATGCCCTGCCACGGATCGTCCAGCAACTGCTTCATGCCGAGC
>JAYSPJ010000726.1:0-2255 GCA_043722155.1 Bradyrhizobium sp. | reverse complement strand
GCCGTAACGCGCCATCGCCGCATCCAGCAGCGAGAAATCCGAGGCATAGGCCAGCGCGCACATGTGCAGTGCCGGATCGTCGGGCAGTTTCGAGGCGGTCCGGATCCAGACATTGATGCGGCCGTCGTCGATCTTCTGGCCGAAATAGCGTCCGAGTTCGACCGGGCGCAGTTCGATCGGACGGTCCGACTCATAATAACGCCGGATGAATTCCGGCATCTCGCGGAACATCGGCTGTTTTGCAACTTCCTCGGCGGTGAGTTTTTCCGGCGGCGGCACGTCCGGCATCTGGTCCTGGTGGTCGAACGCGCCCTCCTCCTCGACATGGAACGACACCATGATCGAGAAGATGGCGTTGCCATGCTGGATCGCGGTGACCCGGCGGGTCGTATAGCTCTTGCCGTCGCGCAGCCGTTCGACCTCGTAGATGATCGGGATCTGCGGGTCGCCGGGCAGGATAAAATAGCAATGCAGCGAATGCGGCAGCCGGCCCTCGACGGTGCGGCACGCCGCCACCATCGCCTGTCCGATCACCTGTCCGCCGAACACCCGCTGCCAGCTCGTCTTTGGGCTGTTGCCGCGGAACAGGTTCACCTCGATCGGCTCGATATCGAGAACGGAAATCAGGTCGATGACGCCTTTGGACATGGCAGCGCTTTCAATTCCGGTCATTCCGGGGCGTGAGCGTTAGCGAACGAACCCGGAATCTCGAGATTCCGGGTTCGCGCTCGCGCGCGCCCCGGAACGACGGGCCAGCGACCCTTGTTTCGCGGCCCTGTTTCGCCCAGCTATAATCAGGTAGCAAGGGTGGTTTCGTGACGCGAGCAAGCAGGTTTGGGCATGTCGGTACAGCGTAGCATTGTCATCGGCGGCGGCGCGTTTGCGGGGCTGGCGCTGGCGCTGGCGCTGCGTCAGGGCCTCGGCGCCGATATTCCGGTCATTGTCGCCGATCCCGCACTGGGGCTGCGGCCAAGCCGCGATCCGCGCGCCACCGCCATCGTCGCGGCCTGCCGACGGCTGTTCGACGCCATCGGGATCTGGGATCAGGTCGCAGCTTCGGCGCAGCCGATCACGGACATGGTGGTCACCGATTCCAGGCTGGAAGACGCCACAAGGCCGGTGTTTTTGACTTTTGCCGGCAATGTCGAACCGGGAGAGCCGTTCGCGCACATGGTGGAGAACCGCCATCTGATCGACGCGCTGGTCGCGCGCGCCGAGGCTGAGGGCATCGATCTTCGCGCCACCGCGGTGACGGGTTTCGATTCGCGCCCCGATGGCGTCGACGTGACGCTGGCCGACGGCAGCGTCATCGAGGCCAGCCTGCTGGTCGCCGCCGACGGCGCGCGCTCCCAATTGCGCGAGCGCGCCGGCATCGCCACCCATGGCTGGGACTACGACCAGTCCGGCATCGTCGTCACCGTCGGCCACGAACGCGATCATCACGGCCGCGCCGAAGAACATTTTCTGCCCGCTGGACCGTTCGCGATCCTGCCACTGACCGGAAAACGCTCCTCGCTGGTGTGGACCGAGAAACGCGCGGAAGCGGCGCGCATCGTCGGCTTGAGCGAGGAGGAATTTCACGGCGAACTCGAGCAGCGTTTTGGTTTGCATCTCGGCGAGATCAAGGCGCTGGATAAGCCCAGAGCGTTTCCGCTCGGTTATTTCGTTGCGCGCTCCTTCATCGGCGAGCGGCTGGCACTGGTCGGCGACGCCGCGCATGTGATTCACCCGATCGCGGGGCAGGGGCTCAATATGGGCCTGAAGGATGTCGCCGCGCTGGCCGAAGTGATTGTCGATGCGGCGCGGCTCGGCATGGATCTCGGCCAGGCCGACGTGCTCGATCATTACCAGCGCTGGCGGCGGTTCGACACCATGGCGATGGGCCTCGCCACCAATTCGCTCAATCTGCTGTTCTCCAACGAATCGACGCTGCTGCGCACGGTGCGCGATATCGGGCTCGGCCTGGTCGACCGCGCGCCGCCGTTGAAGAGCCTGTTCATCCGCCAGGCCGCGGGATTATCCGGCGAGGTGCCGCGGCTGCTGAAGGGCGAGGCGCTGTAACTTCACCCTGCCCTGGAGGGGGAAACGGAGTATTTTTTTGCGAAGGGCTGGACACAAAGTCGGCTGAGCAGACTGAATTGCTTCGTCGCTTTGCTCCTAGCTAGTGTCCGTCCATAAACGGATTACAGTACAATAAGCGACTGAGATTATTTACGGAATTTGATTTTTGCAGCGTTGATCCCGGCGATTTTGGG
>JAYSPJ010000725.1:0-6656 GCA_043722155.1 Bradyrhizobium sp. | reverse complement strand
CGTTTCGCCAAGAGGTCGTGAATCCGCACCGCCATGTGCGATCCGACGGTGGAGAGATCGACGAAGCGTTTTATCATTTTGCCTTCGATCACACCGCCGGCGCCGGTTGCGACCTCGAGCGAGGCCTGCAGCGACGGCAGGCTCGCCAGCACGGTCTCGGCGCGGTCGGCGACCTCTTTCGGTGACGAGGCGGCGGCAGCGCCGAGCGCCACCAGTTTTTCAACCGCCTCCTTGCGCTGGTCGAACACGGTGAGTTGATGTCCGGCCTCGATCAGGCGGCGCGCCATGGGAAAGCCCATCTTACCCAAGCCAATGAATCCGATTTCCATGATGATGTGCCTTCAGCCCTTGTCGATTTCGGCGAACACTTCGCGCGCAATCCGAAAACTGTCGACGCCCGCGGGCACGCCGGCATAGATCGCCACCTGCATGAAGATTTCGCGGATCTCGTCCTTGGTCACGCCGTTGACCAGCGCGCCCTTGATGTGCACCCGCAATTCGTGCGGCCGGTTGAGAATCGAGATCATCGCAAGATTGAGCATGCTGCGGGTCTTGCGCGGCAGTTCCTCGCGGCCCCACACCGCGCCCCAGCAGTATTCGGTAACCAGTTCCTGGAACGGCTTGTTGAAATCGTCGGCGTTCTTCAGGGCGTTGGCGACATAGGCCTCGCCCAGCACCGCCTTGCGAATTTCCAGTCCCTTGTCGTGTGTTTTCTGGTCCATAGCGTTTCCTTGACGTTTCCTGACGATTCCCTGGGGGTTTTCCCAGACGGTTCGCGGCGGACGTTACGGGGTCGCGGCGGCGCAGTCACGCCTTCGTGTTATGCGTATTTCCGGGTGTGGGTTACCCGCGGAACAGGTGCCTCACTGCCGCCGTTGTGCTAGGATTCTGTTCGGGCCAACCCGGAGAGTTGATTGAGCGGCGCCACCCCCGACCCGCCAGAACCAGCGCGCGACCCTGATGCCGTCTCGCGGCTACAGCTGGGTCAGGCCTTGCAACGGGCGAAATACGCGATCGCGTGGGAGCAGACCTGGCCGCATCTGGCGCGGTTGCTGAGCCTCGCTGGACTGTTTCTGGTGGTGTCCTGGGCCGGATTGTGGCTGACCCTGCCATTTATTGCGCGCGCCATCGGGATCGGCCTGTTCGTGCTGGCGGCGCTCGGGGCGCTGTTGCCGTTGGTGAGATTCCGCTGGCCGAGCCGCGAAGCCGGCCTCAGCCGGCTCGACCGCGGCACCGGCATCCGGCATCGCCCGGCCACCGCGCTGACCGACACGCTGGCGACCCAGGATCCGCTGGCGCTGGCGCTGTGGCAGGCGCAGCGCGAGCGTACTTTGGCTTCCCTCAAGCGCATCCGCGCCGGCCTGCCGTCACCGCGGCTGGCGATCCACGATCCCTGGGCGCTGCGTGCACTGGTCGCGGTGATGATGGTTGCGACCTATGTGGCCGCAGGCGACGAGCGCAGCTTGCGCATAGCCGCGGCGTTCGACTGGAATGGCGTGCTGGCGCCCGCCAACATCAGGGTCGATGCCTGGGTGACGCCGCCGCTCTACACCGGCAAGCCCCCCGTCATCCTGTCGGCCGCCAACAAGGACGCCGCGGCGCCGAACGCCGGACCGCTGCCGGTTCCGGCGGGCTCGACACTGATCGTGCGCTCGAGCGGCGGCACGCTCGATGTGGTGGTCGGCGGCGGCGTCACCGAAGCCGTCGCGGTCGAGCAGGCGCCCAAGGGCACCAACGAGAAGCAATTCACCATCGCCGGAGACGGCACCGCGCAGGTGCGCTCGCCCTCCGGGCAGCCGCAATGGAAGTTCAGCGCCACCGCCGATCGCGCGCCGACCATTTCGCTTGCCAAGGATCCGGAACGTCAGGCCCGCGGCTCGCTGCAGATGTCCTACAAGATCGAGGATGACTACGGCGTCACCGAAGCGCAGGCGCGTTTCGCGGCCCGCCCCGGTGACCCGGCCAAGCGCGGCGCGGAGCCTCGGCCGTTGTTTGACGCGCCGCAGTTTTCACTGGCGCTGCCGAACGCCCGTACCCGCAACGGCGTCGGGCAAACCGTCAAGGATCTCAGCGAAGATCCCTACGCCGGCGCCGACGTCACCCTGACCCTGACGGCGAAGGACGAGGCCGGCAATGAGGGCAACAGCGAGCCGTTCAACATGCGGCTTCCGGAGCGGCTGTTCACCAAGCCGCTGGCGCGGGCGCTGATCGAGCAGCGCCGCATCCTGGCGCTCGACGCCAATCAGATCGGGCAGGTCTATGCCGCGCTCGATGCGCTGATGATTGCGCCGCATCTGTTCATGCCCGAAGCAGGCCAGTATCTCGGTCTCTACAGCGTGGCGCGGCAGCTGGAGGCGGCCCGCACCGATCCCGCCATGCGCGAGGTCGTCGCCGCGCTGTGGGCGCTCGCCGTCACCATCGAGGACGGCAACATCACCGATGTCGACAAGGCGCTGCGCGCCGCCCAGGAGGCGCTCAAGCAGGCGCTGGAGCGCGGCGCCAGCGACGAGGAGATCAAGAAGCTCACCGAAAACCTGCGCGCGGCGCTGGACAATTTCATGCGACAGCTCGCCGAACAGCAGAAAAACAATCCGCAGCAGCTAGCGCGGCCGCTCGATCCCAATACCAGGATGCTGAGCCAGCAGGACCTCAAGAACATGATCGACCGCATGGAGCGCCTGTCGCGCTCCGGCGACAAGGATGCGGCCAGGCAGCTGCTCGAGCAATTGCAGCAGATGCTGGAAAATCTGCAGATGGCGCAGCCCGGCCAGTCCGGTGACGGCGACATGCAGGAGGCGCTGAACGAGCTGGGCGACATGATCCGCAAGCAGCAGCAGTTGCGCGACAAGACCTACAAGCAGGGCCAGGATTCGCGGCGCGATCGCCAGCGCGGCAAGCAGGGCGACCAGGGTATGGGCGAGCTGCAGCAGGATCAGCAGGCCCTGCGCGACCGTCTCAAGAAATTGCAGCAGGAAGTCGCCAAGCGCGGCATGGGGCAGGGCCAGCGCGGCGAGAAGGGCGAGAAGGGTCAGCAGGGCCAGGGCCAGCAGGGCGAACAGGGCGAGGACGGCCTCGGCGACGCCGATTCCGCGATGGGCGACGCCACCGGCAGGCTCGGTGACGGCAATGCCGATGGCGCGGTGGATTCGCAAGGCAAGGCGCTGGAAGCGCTGCGCAAGGGCGCCCAGAGCCTCGCCGAGGCGATGCAGCAGGGCGACGGCGACGGACAGAGCGACGGTCCGGGCCAGCGCGCGGGACGGCAGCAGAGCGGCGGCAACCAGAACGATCCGCTGGGGCGTCCGCTGCGCGGGCGCGAATTCCCCGACGATCCCTCGGTGAAGATCCCCGACGAGATCGATGTGCAGCGGGTGCGCCGGATTCTGGAGGAACTTCGCCGCCGGCTCGGCGATTCGCTGCGCCCGCAGATCGAACTCGATTACATCGAGCGGCTGCTGAAGGACTACTGAAACTTCAACGCATCCAGCTTGTCATCATCCGCGAGAGCGGATGATCCAGTATTCCAGAAAAAGCAGAGTTCAATCGAGAGGCCGCGGCGTACTGGATACCCTTTCGCGGGTATGACGAGTTCGGGAGGTCACGCGTTCAGCGTGCCTCCGCTAACCCGCCTTCTTCGCCGCCAGAGCATCGGCAACCGCGGTGCGGATGTCGGCCACCGAAAACGGCTTGGTGATGACGTCGTGCACGATCGCGTTGAGGCCGTGCGCGCGTTCGCGCTGATCGGCAAAGCCGGTCATCAACAGAATCGTCAGATCCGGAAAATCCCGCGCCACTGCCAGCGCCAGCGCGATTCCGTCCATCACGGGCATCTTGATGTCGGTGAGCAGCAGATCGAAGGCGCCGTTTTCGCGGTTGAGGATTTCCAGCGCTTCGGCGCCGTCTTCGGCGGTGACGGTGGCATGGCCGTCCATGGCGATCGCCCGCGCCACCAGCGTGCGCATGGAATCTTCATCGTCGGCGATCAGCACGCGCGGCATCGGGTATCCATCTTTCGTCAGCGGCGATTATAGCGTTTTCGAGCGAAGCGGGCACCGGTTTCGCGTGAAGAAAACGCGTCGAGACAAGAGACTGGCCTGTTCAGGCATTTCCGCCGGCGATATCCCGCTTATGGAAGAAACGTACATCGATATTGCGGCCCTCGGGCGGCGGCGAGGCCAGCCGCGACTTGAACCAGGCGCGTTCGCCCGGCCTCAGCAAGGGCTGCTCCAATACCGCATTCCAGGCGTAGATTTCCGCGCCCTGCGCGTCGCGAACGCTGAAGCGCAGCCGAGGCAGTTGGACGGGCTTGTTGGCTCCGCCTGTGATCACGCCCTCGATCACCAGCACCGGCTTGCCGTCCACCGTCTCGGAGGTGATCTTGACGTCCTTGAACATCAGTCCGCGCAGATTTACCTCAAGGCCGACCAACCTGTAGAAGTCGGCGGTTTGCGGCAGCAGCCGCACCACGTCGACCCGCCAGATGATCAGCGCCAGCGCCAGCGCGCCCATCGCGGCGCAAGCCATGACGGGACTGACGAACGCTTTGCCCGACGTGCGCGCCTGTGCCCGTGGCCTCAAAAGCTTGCGGAACCAGGACAGCCGCTGCGGACCCGCGGCGTCCGCGTCGTGCATGTCGTTGCGGGCGGTCGACGGCCAGTTGGCCTCGTCCGCCGAGGCTTCGGTCGGCCAGTCGGCCGATATCGAGGGGCTGTCGACCACGGGGGTGTCGGCGCCGTCGTCTTCGCTCGCCATCGCTTCCCATTCGGCGGCGGCGTCGCCGGCGTCCGCCTGGGCGGAGGCTGCCGCCATGGCGGGCACGGCCTCCGCCAGCTCGGTCGCATCCTCCGGCCTTGCCAGCCAGACTTCCTTGCAGCGCGAACAGCGCACAGTACGGCCGGCCGCGCCCAAAGTAGCCAGATTAATGGCGTAGGACGTGGTGCAATGGGGGCAAATGATATGCATGGAGCGGATCTCCACAATGACGCTGGCCGGATGCTACAACGCGAGCGTTAACGAATCGGAAACCATAACCGAAGCACAACCATTTTGTCCGGTCCGCAGCCGCAGCCAAGCCGGGAAATGGCGGGCCTTCGGCTATGAGGGTTGTGCCCCACATCGAACGGAGCTGAGCTTGGTTCGGTTCGAAAATGTCGGATTGCGTTACGGGCTTGGCCCGGAGATTCTGCGCGACCTCAGTTTCCTGATTCCCGCCCATTCCTTCCAGTTCCTGACCGGTCCGTCCGGCGCCGGCAAGACCTCGCTGCTGCGACTGTTGTTTTTATCGCTGCGGCCGACGCGCGGCCTGGTCAATCTGTTCGGCCACGACGTCTCGCTGCTCGGCAAGGATCAGATTGCCGATTTGCGCAAGCGGATCGGCATCGTGCTGCAGGACTTTCGCCTGCTCGATCACATGACGACTTACGAAAATGTGGCGCTGCCGTTCCGGGTGATGGGCCGCGAGGAATCGAGCTATCGCAAGGAGGTCATCGATCTCCTGAAATGGGTCGGCCTTGGCGAGCGAATGGATGCGCTGCCGCCGGTGCTGTCCGGCGGCGAGAAGCAGCGCGCGGCGATTGCCCGTGCCGTGATCTCGCGGCCGCAACTGCTGCTGGCGGATGAGCCGACCGGCAACGTCGATCCGACTCTGGGGCGGCGACTGCTGCGGCTGTTCATCGAACTGAACAAGTCCGGCACGGCGGTCATTATCGCGACCCACGACATGACGCTGATGGACCAGTACGATGCGCGACGGCTGGTACTGCATCAGGGACGGTTGCATATCTATGAGTAGAACCGGCGACGAACACGGCCCGCTGGTGGATCTCGGACACGAGCGTCCGCAGCTGCCGGCCCGCGCGCGCAATCTGTCGCCGATCGTGCCGCGCGCCTCGATCGCGGGCCGCGCGCTGGTCGCGGTTGTCGCCATCATGACCTTCCTCGCCTCGATCACGACAGGCGCCGTGCTGCTGGTGAGCGCATCGGCGGCGGAGTGGCAGTCGGAGGTCGCGAGCGAAATCACCATCCAGGTGCGCCCCTCCGCCGGGCGCGATATCGACCGCGATGTGGCGGCGGCCGCCGAGGCGATGCTGGCGCAGCCCGGCATCGTCGAGGTCAAACCCTTCACCAGGGACGAGTCCACCAGATTGCTGGAGCCATGGCTGGGCACCGGATTGTCGTTCGACGATCTGCCGGTGCCGCGCGTCATCGTCGCACGGGTCAAGCCGGGCACCGTGCTCGATCTGGCGGCGTTGCGCGGCCGGGTGACACAGGCGGCGCCGACCGCCAGCGTCGACGATCACCGCGCCTGGATCGAGCGGATGCGGTCGATGACCGGTGCTACCGTATTCGCCGGCATCGGCATCCTCGCGCTGGTGATCATCGCGACCATCATTTCGGTGTCGTTCGCGACGCGCGGCGCGATGGCGGCGAATCGCCCGATCGTCGAGGTCCTGCATTTCGTCGGCGCCGGGGACCGCTATATCGCCAACCGCTTCCTGCGGCATTTTCTCAGGCTCGGCCTGCAGGGCGGCGTGATCGGCGGCGGCGTCGCGATGCTGCTTTTCGGGTTCTCCGAATCGATCGCCGGCTGGTTCTCGGGCACCCCGGTCGGGGATCAATTCGCTGCCTTGCTGGGGACGTTTTCGCTGCGCCCGTCGGGC
>JAYSPJ010000724.1:0-9055 GCA_043722155.1 Bradyrhizobium sp. | reverse complement strand
AATGCTCGGTCGCCCGGTCCAGCTGGGCGATGACAGCAGTGCTTGGTTGGTCCAATTCGCCCAAAATTTACCGCCCCTTATCCATTGTGCCCTAGTTTTCAGCACCGGATCGGGAGTTTGCGCTCCCGATCCGTCTATTTGGGAAGAGACGACGGGGGTTGCGGTGGGAATGTCTGAGCGTGCCGGATCGGCATCGATATCGTCAAACTTCCCGACCTTGCGGCTTCGCGCCAAGATCATCCTCGGCTTTGCCGTCACGCTCGCCATCTCGGCCGCCAGCATGGGCATTGCCTATTTCGGGTTCGAGCGGGTCGCCGACGGCGTGGCGTCCTACCGCAACAGCGTGTCGGAATCCGACCTGGCGCGCAACATCGACCGCGAGCTGATCTCGTACCAGGCGCTGACGCGATACTTCGTGGTGACCGGCAAGGAAGATGACGGCAAGGCGGCGCTGACCGCCGAGGCCGGCCTGAAGGACGCCATCGACCAGTCGATGAAGGGCACGACCAATCCGGCGCGGCGTGATCAGATTGGGCGGCTCGGCCAGGAATTCCAGAATTTCAGCAAGGTCTTCGCCGAGATTCTCAGGATCAAGCAGGAAAGCGCACAGCTGACGCAGAACGAGTTAATGCGCAGCGGCAATATGCTGCGCTACAAGCTGGACGATCTTCCCAGCAACGCCGACGATTCGGAACAGCAATCGATCCAGTTTGGCGCCAAGGTAGTAACCGATCAATTCCAGGCGGTGACTGCGCTCGCCAACACATTCGTCGTCAATTCCGACCAGACGACCGCGGCCAGCGCGCTAGCGCGGCTCAGATTCGTCGATAACTCGCTTGGCGCGATATTGTCGAGTAACGAAAAGATCGTCGGAGGCCTCAAGGAAGCGGCTGCGCTGCTCGCCGAATACAAGCAAGCCCTGACCAAGCTGATCGAGAATTCGAAATCGATCGGCGAACAAGCGGCAAAGATGGCGGAGTCGGCGACCGCGATCATGCAGGGCGCAGCCACCTTGAAGGCGGACCTGGTGTCCGATCAGCAACGACTCGAATCCGGCACCAACGCGCTGATCGGCGAAACCGAGCGCCTGATCCTGATGCTGGCGGCCGGCGGCTTCCTGCTCGGCGGGGTGTGGGCGCTGTTGCTGGGCAGGGGAATTGCCAAACCGATGACGGCGATGTGCAAGGCCATGCGCGAACTCGCCGGCGGCAATTTCGACGTCGTATTGCCCGGCCTCGGGCGTAAGGATGAACTCGGCGAGATGGCGGGCGCGGTGGAGGAATTCAAGCTGCAGGCCATCGCCAAGGCCGAGCGCGATGCCGCAGCCCATGATGCGCAGAACAAGGCGAGCAGCGCGGCGCGCCGCACCGAGCTCATTCGTTTTGCCGACGACTTCGAAACCGCCGTGGGCGCCATCGTCTCGAACGTTTCGGCCTCGGCGGTGCAACTCGAATCCGCAGCCGGAACACTGACGCGTACCGCGGAAACCACCCAGAGCCTGTCCAGCCAGGTCGCCGGCGCCTCGGAAGAGGCCTCCAGCAACATGCAATCGGTCGCCACCGCAACGGAAGAGCTTTCCGCCTCCGTCGACGAGATCGGAAGACGGGTGCGCGAATCCAATCAGATCGCGGACGCGGCGGTGACCCAGGCCCAGCAGACCGACGGCCGCATCGGCAAACTGTCGCGCGCAGCCCAGGAGATCGGCGACGTGGTCAAGCTGATCACGGCGATCGCGGAGCAGACCAATCTCCTGGCGCTGAATGCCACCATCGAGGCCGCCCGCGCCGGCGAAGCCGGCCGCGGATTCGCAGTGGTCGCTTCCGAGGTCAAATCGCTGGCCAGCCAGACCGCGAAGGCAACCGACGAGATATCGTCGCACATCCTGGGCATGCAGGGCGCGACCCAGGAATCGGTTGCCGCCATCAAGGAAATCGGCGGCACCATCGGCCAGATATCGGACATCGCCGCATCGATCGCCAGCGCCGTGGAACAGCAGAGTTCGGCGACGCAGGAGATCGCCCGCAGCGTGCAGACCGTCGCGCAAGGCACTCAGCAGGCGGCCGCGAACATCATGCAGGTCAATCGCGGCGCCACCGAAACCGGCGCCGCCTCCGAGGAGGTGCTGAACTCGGCGAGGACCCTGTCGAGCGAAAGCACGCGGCTGCGCGAAGAGCTCGACCGCTTCATGGCGAATATCCGCGCGGCGTAGGGCACGGCTGTTTACAGTCTGAAAGGTCTGTAGATCCGCAGCCCATATAGATCCTTGTGAAATCCGAGGCCACTGCCGCATTCATTCCTGGATTCGTCGTCACGCTCCGGAATATGAAGGCGGAATCGCCAAAACTGCCTCCAATTCGTCCGGTTCCATACCGCATTGCGGGGAACCGTCACCTTGCAAGGACGTTGATAGGGGTGGCAGTCCTGGCGACGCCGCCCCCACGCCCAGAGAGCCCAGGGAACGCAGCGTTCCCGGGTATTTTCTCATTGGTCCGATCGATGGATTTGCCGCGCAGCTCCGCATTGAATCATGACGCTGTAGTTCCGCCGCCGATGCGACGGGCCGACGCTCGCATCATCGAAACCGATATTCCGTCCCGTCTCGACGGTCTGCCCTGGAGCGGCTTTCACACCCGTGTGGTGCTGGCGCTCGGCATCACCTGGATTCTGGATGGACTGGAGGTCACGCTGGCCGGCGCGCTCTCGGGTGCACTGAAGGAGAGTCCGACGCTTCGTTTCAGCAATTTTGATGTCGGATTTGCCAACAGCGCCTATCTCGCCGGCGCCGTCATCGGCGCGTTCGGATTCGGCTGGCTGACCGACCGGATCGGGCGCAAGAAACTGTTCTTCATCACGCTGGCGCTCTATCTCGCGGCGACCGCGGCGACCGCGATGTCCTGGAACCTGGCGAGCTACGCGTTGTTCCGGTTTCTCACCGGCGCCGGCATCGGCGGCGAATACACCGCGATCAATTCGACGATCCAGGAACTGGTGCCGGCGCGTTACCGTGGATGGACCGACCTGGTGATCAACGGCAGCTTCTGGATCGGTGCTGCGCTGGGGGCGGTCGCGGCGATCGTGCTGCTCGATCCGGCCCTGATCGGCCCCGATCTCGGCTGGCGGCTGGCGTACTTCAGCGGCGCCTGTCTCGGTCTGGTGGTGCTGGTGATGCGGCTGTGGATTCCGGAAAGTCCGCGCTGGCTGATGATTCACGGCCGTCCCGATCAGGCGCACGCGATCGTTGCCGATATCGAACGATCGGTGATCGGAATCGCGCAAGACCAGCCGCGACACGCCTGGCCGAAAATCAAACTGCGGATGCGCCATCACACCCCGCTGCGCGAGGTGGCGCACACGCTGCTGACGCTCTATCGCGCTCGCTCGCTGGTCGGACTGGCGCTGATGACGGCGCAGGCGTTTTTCTACAACGCGATCTTCTTCACCTTCGCGCTGGTCCTCACCGACTTTTTCGGGATCGCGTCGAACCAGGTCGGCTGGTACATCCTGCCGTTCGCGGCCGGCAACTTCCTCGGGCCGCTGCTGCTCGGCCGGCTGTTCGACACGCTGGGACGCCGCGCGATGATTGCGTTCACCTATGGCGCCTCCGGCGTTCTGCTGGCGCTGTCGGGCTATCTGTTTTCGATCGGGGTGCTGAGCGCGCAGACCCAGACCATCGCGTGGATGGTGATTTTCTTTTTTGCCTCGCCCGCCGCCAGTGCGGCGTATCTCACCGTCAGCGAAACCTTTCCGCTGGAGGTCCGGGCGCTGGCGATTGCGCTGTTCTATGCGATTGGCGGCGTCGTCGGCCCCATGCTGTTCGGAGCGCTGATCGACACCGGATCGCGCGGCAGTGTTTTCGCGGGCTATCTGCTGGGATCGGGGCTGATGATTGCGGCCGCCGCGGTCGGCTGGCGTTACGGCATCGCTGCCGAGCGCCGGCCGCTGGAATCGGTTGCACGGCCGCTCGCCTTTGTGGAGTAGAATGAAATGAATGAAGACTTGATCGATCGGGACCTAATCAACCAGGATTTGACTGACACGCCAATGCAGCAAGATACCTCATCGGATGACGAGGGCTTGCCGGAAACCGTTCCGGTTCCGCGCTCGCTCGTGCCGCATCTCGGCAAATCCGCCATCCTGCTCGACATCGACGGCACCTTGCTCGATCTGGCGCCGACGCCGCGTGAAGTGTGGGTGCCGCCCGGTCTGGCGAAAACCCTCAACCGGTTGCTGGTGCGGACCTCGGGCGCGATGGCGCTGGTCAGCGGGCGTTCGCTGAACGATATCGATCTGATCTTTGCGCCCGAGCAATTTCCGGCGGTCGGCGGCCACGGCGCGGAGATGCGGGTCTCGGCCGATTCCGAGTCCGTCGCCACCCATGCTCCGCCGATGGACAAGGAACTGAAGCGCCGGCTCGCCGCGATCGCCAAACTCAGCCCGGGGATCCTGCTGGAAGACAAGGGCTATTCGCTGGCGCTTCACTACCGACTGGCGCCGCATGCGGAGAATGCCATCTATGAAGCCGTGTCGCTGATCCGCGCCGATCTGCCGAACGCGCCGATCGAAGTGCTGCCCGGAAAATGCGTGTGCGAAATCAAGCACTCCGGCTTTACCAAGGCGACGGGCGTGCTGGAGCTAATGGCTCATGCACCGTTCAAGGGCCGTCGTCCGCTGTTCATCGGCGACGATGTCACCGACGAGACCGTATTCGCCATCATGCCCGATCTCGACGGTCTTTCATTTTCGGTTGGAAGGCGGTCGAAGGGCGTGGCCGGCCATTTCGATGAGCCCAGCGATGTCAGACAGTGGCTCGCGCATCTGCTCGACGACGAACAGGCCGCAACGCGGCCATGATTGCGAACCGGATTTTGCCGCATATCCGGAACCCACTTGGTCGATGGGCAGCAATCGGCCTTTGCGAGTCATCTTGCAGTGAATCGAGCAGGTTCCATCGCCGCACCGCCTGAATTTGGTTTCATTTCGTTGAAGGGGTGACCGGGAACCATATTGATGAACGGCTGTTAACTCGCGAGCGGACCAACAGGAGGGGACCCTGTGAACCTCGTCGTCGTTTCAAATCGCGTCGCGCGCGGCAAAGCCAACGAGCCCATGACCGGGGGTCTCGCGGCCGCTTTGTTGCCGGTGGTAGAGAAATCCGGCGCGATTTGGGTGGGTTCCAGCGGTCGCGTTCGCGACGGCGCCCAGAAGGAACCGTTCGCCGAAATTGAAGCATTGGGGGCGGGTGCGCTGGCCATGCTGGATCTGCCGGCCGCGCATTACGGCGGATATTATGAAGGTTTCGCCAATTCGGCGTTGTGGCCGGCGCTGCACTCCCGGACCGACCTGATCCGCGCCTCGCAGGACGATTATCTCAGCTATCGCGAAGTGAACGCCTTCATGGCGCGCGCATTGTTGCGATTTCAGAAGCCGGAAACCGCGTTCTGGATTCAGGATTATCATTTCCTGGCGCTGGGCGCCGAACTGCGCGATCTCGGCGTCACCCAGCCGATCGGTTTTTTCCTGCATACGCCCTGGCCCGCGCGCGCCGTCATCGGCGGCGTCCCGCATCATCGCGAACTGGTCGAGGCGATGCTGGCTTACGACCTGATCGGATTCCAGACCGACGACGATTACGAAAATTTCCTGTCCTATGTCCGGTCGGATCTCGGTCTCGCCGCTCGGGACGGCGTTGTCGTTTCCCGGCACGGCAGCGCGCGCGTTGCGGTATTTCCGATCGGCATCGACCCGGAGAAATTCGCCCAGCAGGCCGCCAAGGCGGTGTCCCATCCGGATGTGTCGCGGCTGCGGCGAAGCCTGAACGGCGAGAAACTGGCGATCGGCGTCGACCGGCTGGATTATTCCAAGGGGCTGCTGAACCGCATCAACGCGTTCGACCGGATGTGGACCTTGCAGCCGGGGCTCGCGCGCACCGCCTCCCTGCTGCAGATCGCAACGCCGTCGCGCGGCGCCATCGAAGCCTATGGCAACCTGCAGGGTGAACTCGCCAGGCTGATCAGCGACGTCAATGGCCGGCATGGCGAAGTGGACTGGACCCCGATCCGCTACCTCAACAAGGGCTTCAGCCAGACCGTGCTGGCGGGTCTTTATCGCACGGCCCAGGTCGGTGTCGTCACCCCGCTGCATGACGGCATGAATCTCGTCGCCAAGGAGTATGTGGCGGCGCAAAATCCGGCCGATCCCGGCGTGCTGGTGCTGTCGAAATTTGCCGGCGCGGCGAACGAACTCGACACCGCGCTGATGGTGAACCCGCACGATATCGACGGCATGGCGCGAACCATCGCGACCGCGCTGTCGATGCCGTTGACCGAGCGGCGCCTGCGCTGGGAAGCGATGATGAAGAAACTTCGTGCCAGCACGATCCAGCAATGGTTTGCCGATTTCGTCGACGCGCTGCAGGAAACCCATGCCGACAGGGATGCAAGCGAGCGGCTGATCGCGGAGTCGCCGGTCCCATGGCCGCGCCGTCCGGCCAATCTCAACGCGCGGTATCATTAGGTCCAGTCGGTCTAGTAACAATACGACACGCCATCGAGGACGGCGCAACGCGCCTTGCCGGGCGCGCTCGGATTGTCCATCGGCACCGCGCCCTTGCCCTTGTTGACGAACACGCCCGGTCCCACGATGACCGACGATTTGTTGCCGATGATGACGCTCGGATGCGGCGAGGTCAGGCCCGAGCGCGTGCCGTCGGCCCAGATGATCGCATCGCCGGACAGGATGCCGCGCCGGCCGTCATCGCAGGCGACATCGACGCCCTGACGGGTGCAGGTTTGCGCCAGCGCCGGCCCGGCATGAACCGCCGCCGCCGCGGACATCAGAATCGAGAACACCAGCGTCCGATGGATGGTCATGCCGTGCTCCGCCTGCTGAATCGTTACGATGATCCATCGTCGACTGTAACCGGTTTTCGGTTCAAGGCCTCGAGGGCACGCCGGCCGCCGCCCTCAGTCATGCGAGAATAGCAAGACTATTCAATATGTTGCGGAAATCTCGCCGGCCGTGGCCGCAGTCCCTTGCAAAAGTCGCCGGGCCCCTTCAAGACAGGCCATCCGGAGAGATGGCCGAGTGGCTTAAGGCGCACGCTTGGAAAGCGTGTGTGCGGGAAACCGTACCGTGGGTTCGAATCCCACTCTCTCCGCCAGAATAATCTTCAAGATATTGATTTACTTACATATTTTTCGAACATCGAAATTTCGTACCACATTCCATCTACCAAAACATTTTGCATTGTTTCGGATGAAATAAATCAATTTCGACCCTGTACCGATCTTGTTTTAGGATTATGATCCTATCATGGGTCAAAGATCACGAGGCCGACCACGGGGAACAACAGGAAAAGCAGTCGCGCTCTTGCCTGCCCAGATCAAACAAGTCTTTCGAGCAGCCCGTCGCGTCAGGCATGGTGACCGTGCCGAGGTCGCCTTGGCTCTTTCAATAGACTTGGGCCTACGAGCCAGCGAGCTGTCGGCACTCGATTGGTCCGACATCTATAGACCGGACGGTACAGTGCGTGAGGCGATATACGTCGAGTGCGCGTACACCAGGGGTTCGAAGACACGGGTGGTCGCAGGTTCGCCCAAGCTCCGTAGCCTATTGGCGGATTATCGCGAAAAGAAGACGTTTAGTTGTAGTGAATGCGATCAGGACGCCCCCTTATTCCGATCGCAGCGTGGGGGGCGCATGACCGCTCCATCGATGTCGCGGTTTATAACCGAACTGTATCGGAAGGCGGATATTGCCGGCGGAAGTTCGCGCACAGGTAGGCGTACCCATTTAATCCGGAATCAATAGCAGCGCCAAGTCGAGCCGTTTAGGTCGGCATTGTGTTGTCAGAGACGCCATATTGAATTCGATGAAGAACGGTTAGAAAACTACGCTGAAATATCGTGACCAACATAAAGCATAAGACCATGCGGCAGCGGGATGAGCTGGATTCGGAAAAGCGACGGGCAGTCCCGATATCCCGAGTGTGCTTCGCGGAGGGAGTGGTCAACTCTCGTGTGATCGAGAGGGCCGTTAGTCACTCCCATCACAAAGCCGAGCTTCGGAGATTCGTTTGCGTCACATGTTTGAACAGCGGGCGTGAACAGCAAGCGGTTAGACGCGCGAGCTTGATGTCCTGGCCAAGCGCCGTCTCGTCATGGGGACAGAATTGAAACAGACCCTTTTTCCAATAGACAGCATAGAGACTTATTTGCGCTCGTTTTCACCGTCAGTGGAGCGCATCAATTTCACATTACGCTGGGCGTCGGGCGACGGCGTTAGCGAGCTTTCGGTTGCCCCGGTTCAAGTTCGGACTTTCGACGGTTTGCTAGTGAGCGAGATAGTGACGCTCAATCATATGTCCCCACTTCTGGAAACGGTGGCTCGTAACTCGATTGCCGACCTGAATACATGGGCGACAATTAGTTCCCTTATACCAGCCGACAGTCACGGGCCAACGCGGTTCGTTTCCAAAGTTGGCATTTTCAGCACTGATCAGGTGGCCGCAGAAAGGGTATATGCGCCGCTACTTGCCTCGGAAGCTGCAATCATCGGTTGGCACGCTGCACGGATTGCGCGAAGCCAATTTCGCGGAGATCCAGCGGATTCGCCACTAAATCTAACCAACGAAGACCCGCCTTTTGACGACGCGGATTTCGAGACAATCAAAGCGAACACGGACCGAAGCGGCTATCTAGGTTCGCTGGGCGACCACCATTTTTCGGTAGAGCTGCCGTGGGAGGCTGGTGCAGCGACGAATCTCCTCCTCCAAGAGGACGTAAGGCAAAGCGCGCGCGTATCGTCGGGTCTTTCCGAAGAAGAGCTTGACCGCATGGCTGGCAGAACCAGTCTTCTTCAAATCCGAAGTAGCGAGCATCCGCTGTATGGGAAGGGAATCTGTACTACGCTAGAGCTGCCGCTTTCGTCCGATGTCGCCCGGGTATAACGGGATGATGTCGCCCGGGATTCCTGAATGATGTCGCCCACCGTAACGGAATGATGCCGCCCGGGTCGCGAGCCTCGCTGGCCGATGGATTTGTGTCACCGGCGATGG
>JAYSPJ010000723.1:0-4329 GCA_043722155.1 Bradyrhizobium sp. | reverse complement strand
CGGCCGTGGCTCTTCGCCCGCGCCAGCAGCTGCGGCAGATGATGATAGCTTTGCGGACCGACCACGACATCGACCGCCGGCGCGCGGCGGATGATCTCGACGCCTTCCGCCTGTGCGACGCAGCCGGCTACCGCGATACTCATGTGGCGGCCATTTCGCGCGGCTTCTTCCTTGACGACGCGCAGCCGTCCGAGCTCGGAGTAAACCTTCTCGGAGGCCTTTTCACGGATGTGACAGGTGTTGAGAATCACCAGGTCCGCGTCATCCACGCTGGCGGTCTCGACAAAGCCTTCGGGCGCCAGCGTGTCCACCATGCGTTGCGCATCGTAGACGTTCATCTGACAGCCGTATGACTTGATATGCAGCTTGCGCGGCGGGCTCATGGAACCTGAATGCAGTGCCGAGGTGGCGCCATTGCGGCGCGGGGCTCAGATATAGGCTAAAGCGCGGAAAATCCAGCATTGGAGCCGTCATTCCGGGGCGATGCGCGAGCATCGAACCCGGAATCCCGAGATTCCGGGTCTGGCCCTTCGGGCCATCCCGGAATGACGGGGTTCTAACCTGCCCCAATCCGTCCGATTAGCCCTGGCAATTGCCGCATATCGTCAAAGGTCCTGACGGCCCCGGCGTCGCGCAGGGCGTCGCCGTGACCGGGGCGGCAGTGGCTGCCGCCGTGGAAACCGAGCACGATCATGCCCGCGGCGACTGCGGCGGCGATGCCGGCGATGCTGTCCTCGATCACCAGGCAGCGCGCCGGGGCGGTCTGCATCTGCTCCGCGGCAAACAGAAACAGATCGGGCGCGGGCTTGCCATGGCGCACCTGCACGGCGGAAAAAATGTGCGGCGCGAACCGGTCCCACAACCCAACGCGATTGAGACTGGCGCTGATCTTCTCCGGCGGCCCGCTCGATGCGACGCAGACGGGCAGCGCAATCGCGGCCAAAGTCTCCTCGATATGGGGTGTGGCATCCAGCGAAGTCGCGAACGACCGAAAAATCTCGGCATAAACCTGGGCGTGGAAGTCGTCTGGCAGGCTGCGGCCCATCTCGGCTTCGACTTCGAGACTTGCCTGACGCATCGAGCGGCCGAGGAAACGATCGAACACCTGATCGGCCGTGATCGGATAGCCGTGGCGCGTCAGGGTTTCCGCATGCGCGCGGCAGGAAATCACTTCGCTGTCGACCAGCACGCCGTCGCAGTCGAAAATGACGAGATCGACCTGCGGGCTCGAGATTTCCACGCGATCAGGATTTGTCGTCGTCCAGCGGGACGCAGTACAGTTCCAGCCGGTGATCGACCAGCTTGTAGCCGAGCTTGCGGGCGATTTCGGCCTGCAGCTTCTCGATTTCCTCGTTGGTGAATTCGATCACCTTGCCGTCGCGCAGGTTGATCAGATGATCGTGATGGCTGTCGCGCATCTGCTCGTAACGGGCGCGGCCCTCGCGGAAATCATGCCGCTCGATGATGCCGGCGTCCTCGAACAGCTTGACGGTGCGATACACCGTCGAGATCGAGATCTTGTCGTCGACCGCGACGCAGCGGCGATACAGTTCCTCGACGTCGGGGTGATCCAGAGCCTCCGCCAGCACGCGCGCGATGACGCGGCGCTGTTCGGTCATGCGCATGCCGGTGGCGGCGCAGCGGGCTTCGATACCGGTGGCCTTGGGCACGGGCGTGGATTTCAATGCGGTCATGATTCATCTGCCTTCGGCAACGCATGATCCGCTGAATGGCAAGCGGCAAGGCGAAAGGATCATGCGCCCCTTACAAGGGCCTTTCTGCCACTCCGGGCGCGCTACGACAAGTCACGACGCATCAGAAGTGCGTTCAATTGTTCTCCGCTGGCCTCCCGGTAGTACCGCTCGCGACGTCCCACGACGGCGAATCCGGCCCGTTCGTAGAGCCGCCGCGCCGGCAGATTATTTTCCTCGACCTCGAGGAATACGGTGCGGACGCCGCGGCCCGCCAGATGACCGAGATGCGTCAGCAGCAGGTTGCGGGACAGGCCGCGTCCGCGATGATCGGCGGCAACGGCGATCGTCAGAATCTCGGCCTCGTCCGCGGCCATGCGCGAGACCGCGAAGCCGATGATCTTCCGTCCGAGCTTGAGGCGATGAACCAGCGTGTTGCGCTCGGTCAGCATGGTCTCGAATTCGGCTTCGCCCCAGCCGCGGTGAAACGAAGCGCCGTGCAGTTGCGCCAGACGGGCCGCGTCGCGCTGGGTCGCGGGCTCGATCATCGCGGTGCCGCCGCGCCACCATTCGGAGAGCCAGGAACTCATTTGACGGATCATGACGCCGGCGGCTGCGAGGCTCTCTGCAGCGCGTCCTGTGAAGGTTTGGCGTCGGGCGCGCGCAGATAATAAGGCCGCGCGGGTGCCGCATCCGGACTGACCGCGGCCCCCAGCCACGCCACCCAGGCAATGTCCGGCGCCGGTTGCGCATCGACCCTGAAAGGCGGCGGCGCATCGGCCGGCCAGCGGTCGGCGAGAATTCGGGCGGCGTTGCCGACCAGGTGCGGCGCGCCGAACCTGATGGCATCGAGCGCCTCCTCGATCGGCGCGACGCGCGGCCGCACCAGTGAACTGCCGTCGCCGCTCACCACCTGAAAATACACATGGTCATGCCGCGCATCGATCGCCGAGATCACCGGGTGCTCGCCGTTCTGGGCCACCACGGGCGCAGCATAGGCCGTCAGCGTGGTCAGCCCGACCACCGGCTTGTCGGCGGCGAGCGCAATGCCGCGCGCGGCGGAAAGGCCGACACGCAGCCCGGTAAAACTGCCGGGGCCGGTGGTGACGGCGATTCGGTCGAGCGAAGCGAACGCCATGCCGGACGCCTTGATGACGCGCGCGATCAGCGGCATCAGGGCTTCGGCATGGCCGCGCTTCATCGGCTGCGATTCCTGCGCGATCAGCTTGCCGGCCTCGGTGTCGAGAACGCCTGCGGCGCAGGCATCCAGCGCGGTGTCGATGGCGAGGATCAGCATGGAAGGACGAATAGTGAGTGGCGAATAGCGAATGGAAGCTCAGAGCCGATCGCCATTCGCTTCTCCAATCAGATCGGCCGGACTTCGACCACGTCGGGCACGAAATGCTTCAGCAGGTTCTGGATGCCGTGCTGCAGCGTCGCGGTGGAGGACGGGCAGCCGGCGCAGGCGCCCTTCATGTTGAGATAGACGATGCCGTCCTTGAAGCCGCGGAAGGTGATGTCGCCGCCGTCATTGGCGACCGCGGGGCGCACCCGGGTTTCGATCAGGTCCTTGATGGTCGCGACCGTCTCGGCGTCGGCCTCGTTGAAGAACTCGTCTTCCTCGTCGGCGGCCTCGTCGCTGCCCGCGCTGCCGTCGGCCAGCAGCGGCGCGCCGGACATGTAGTGTTCCATGATGGCGCCGAGGATCGACGGCTTGAGGTGCTGCCAGTCGCTGCTGTCCTTGGTCACGGTGACGAAGTCGGAGCCGTAGAACACGCTGGTGACGCCGGGCACGTCGAACAGCCGCTCGGCCAGCGGCGAACGCGCCGCGGCTTCGCGATTGACGAATTCCATGGTGCCGCCGTCGAGCACGGTGCGGCCGGGAATGAATTTCAGGGTGGCGGGATTGGGCGTGGCTTCGGTCTGGATGAACATGGTTTTCTCCGGCGTCACCGGTTCAAGGCCGGCGCGTGGCTGATCCCATAGCAGATGGCGACGGCGGATGCACGGTCAAGGGCGGGAACCTGCCATGCCCGTCGCTACGACAATCCCTGGTACGTGCGGCCCATGCTTCGAGACGGCCGCTTCGTGGCCTCCTCAGGATGAGGTTTAACCTGTTGAAACACCACGACCTCATGCTGAGGAGCGAGCGGCGCGAGCGTCTCGAAGCATGGGCAGCAAGCGACCAAACGGATCGCTCATCGTCGTACTACGACAACCCGTCGATATCCGCGTCGCTCAGATCGCCGGGCACGATAATGACGGGAATCGGGAATGAACCGACCGTCTTGGCCATGGTGGTGATGATCGGGCCGGGGCCTTCCGGACCGGGATTGGCGGCCAGCACCAGCATCGCGATGTCGACGTCCCTGTCGATCACGTCGAGGATCTGGTCGGTGGCGTCGCCCTCCCGGATCACGCGTTCGGGCGTGATCGCGGCGATGCCGTTGGCGCGGCCGGCGGCGCGATCGAGCGCGGCGTTGGCGTTCTCCTCCGCCTCGGCGCGCATGATGTCGGCGACCCCCAGCCATTGCTGGTTCTGGTCTTCGGTCTCGATGACGCGCAGCATCACCACGCCGCCGCCGACGCGCATCGCCCAGCGGCTGGCGTAGTAGACCGCGCGGTCCCATTCCGCGGT
>JAYSPJ010000722.1:0-2860 GCA_043722155.1 Bradyrhizobium sp. | reverse complement strand
GCGAGAGCCGTTCCCATGGCATACAGGTTATTCTCACATACGAACAGCACCGGCAGCCCCCATAGCGCGGCCAGATTCAGGCTTTCGTGAAATTCGCCTTCGGCAACGGCGCCCTCTCCAAAGAAGCAGACCGTGACGGCGTCGTCGCCCCGCATGCGATCGGCGAGGGCAAGTCCGATCGCCATCGGCAGACCGCCGCCCACGATGGCGTTGCCGCCATAGAAGTTTGTCGCCCGATCGAACAGGTGCATGGAGCCGCCGCGTCCCCGGCTGCAGCCTTCCTGTTTCCCATACATCTCCGCAAGCACGGTGGTCATCGGCACGCCGCGCACCAGGGCGTGTCCATGTTCGCGGTAGGTTGCCACGATCCGGTCGCGCTTCTCCAGCACCGGGATGACGCCGACGGCAACCGCTTCCTCGCCGTCGTAGAGGTGCAGGAATCCGCGGATCTTTTCCTGGGTGTAGAGTTCGGCGCACTTGTCCTCAAAGCGACGAATACGGATCATACGCTTCAACAAACCCAGCATGTGCTCGCGCGACAGACGCGGCTTGTCGGTGGGTGCGGTCATCGCTCCTCGCTTTCGAGCGTCGAGATGTCGCCCTCCGGCAGGCCCAGCTCGCGGGCCTTGAGCAAGCGGCGCATGATTTTTCCGCTGCGCGTCTTCGGCAGATTCTGCCGAAAGGCGATGTCCTTCGGCGCAATAGCCGGGCCGAGGCGCTGGCGCGCATGGCCAAGCAATTCCTTGCGCAGCGCCTCGCTGGAGTCGAAACCGTTCTTGAGAGCAACGAATGCCTTGACCATTTCGCCGGAGGTCGGATCGGGAATCCCGATCACGCCGGCCTCGGCAACGGCCGGATGCTCCATCAGCGCGCTTTCCACTTCGAACGGGCCGATCAGATGGCCGGCGCTCTTGATCACGTCGTCCGCCCGGCCGACAAACCAGAAGTACCCTTCATCGTCGCGCATCGCGAGGTCGCCGGTCAGATACCAGCCGCCCACGAAGCACTTCCGGTAGCGTGCTTCTTCGTTGAGATAGGCACGCATCATCGACGGCCAGCCCGGGCGCAGCGCGAGTTCCCCCATCGCCATCGGTTTGGTGATTTCGCGCACGGTCCCGTCTTCGAGACGCTCGATGATGCCAGCTGTGACTCCCGGCAGCGGGCGGCCCATCGACCCCGGTTTCACGTCCATCGACGGGTAGTTGGAGATCATGATGCCGCCGGTTTCCGTCTGCCACCAGTTGTCGTGGAACGGCTTGCCGAAGGTCGCCGCGCTCCACACCACGGCCTCCGGATTGAGCGGCTCGCCGACACTCGCCATCAGACGCAGTTTGGACAGATTGAACCGTTTGGCGGTCTCAGTTCCGATTTTCATCAGCATGCGGATCGCCGTCGGCGCCGTGTACCAGACCGTGACTTTCTGCTCTTGCAGGATGCGATACCAGCGTTCCGCGTCGAATTCGGCCTGGTCGACGATCATGGTCGCACCGTTGGTGAGCGGCGCGATGATGCCATAGGACGTACCTGTCACCCATCCCGGGTCGGCGGTGCACCAGAAGACGTCGTCCGAACGCAGATCGAGCGCGAGCCGGCCGGTGATGTGGTGGGCGACGACGGCTTCATGGACATGCACGACCCCCTTCGGGCGTCCGGTCGTCCCGCTGGTGAAGTGAAGCAAGGCCATGTCTTCGGGACCTGTCCATACCGTCTCGAACGTGTCAGGCGCTTCCGCCAGCGCCGCGGACAGATTGATCGTCCCTGGGGGAAGGCTGCTGGAGCATTCGGTGAGGAAGACGTGCTCCAGGCTCGCGAGTTCCTTTCGCCAGGGTTCTACCTTCCGCCGGTAGAATGCCTCGGAGGTGACAAGCGCCTTGGCATTGCCGATCGTCATACGGGCCTTGATGGGTTTCGGACCGAACGCCGAGAACAAGGGCGAGAAGACGCTGCCGTTCTTGAGTGTGCCGAGGGCGGCTACGTAGAGTTCGGGCACGCGGCCGAGCAGCGAAAATACGCGATCGCCTTTGGCCACCCCTCGCTGCGCCAGGACGTTGGCAAACCGATTCGTCTGCGCGCAGAGCACTGCGTAACTGAAATCGCGGACCTGGTCGTCGCGTCCTATCCAGCGAAGTGCCAGCTTGTTGCCCCGACCGGCCAGAACATGCCGGTCTACCGCCTCATGCGCTATGTTGAGCCCGTCGCCCGGCAGACCATCGAGCAGTGCCCGGGCCTGCGACCACGTGAATTGCATGGCGTACTGTTCGTAGTCCTGAAGGTTGGCGCCGACGTAATCCTCGGGCCGCTTTCGGATTCGTTCCCATTGCATTGGTTCGCGACCTGAGCCCGATGTTTTGTCGAATGCCAGAAGGTTATTCGGCGCCGCCGAGCCAATATTGACGTGAGTCAATAGCAGCTGCAGGCAGCGCAGCGTCGGCCTCCATCTCCGTATCGGGAGGACCGCGCTGCCGGGCTCCGACAGGCGCTAATCCGCGATGCCCGCTTCCTTGTCAGGCTGACCGGCTTCCGTCTCTGCCTCTGCGCTGGAGACCGGGGGTCTGGTGTCCGCCGGCGCGGTTTGCAGTCCGAGGGACGTCATCACTTCGCGCTCGATCCAGCGCCGAACCTCCGCGGGCGCGGTACGAATCTGCTCCGAACTCAACGTGATTCCAATCATGATCTCGCCTCCTTGGATGAAGTCCTTGGTGACACCCTTCGGCGAGGCCGAGGTTGATCGGAATCAATCGGATGGGCGGCGCGGCCAGCGCCCGGTTCAAGCACTGAGCCGTTCAGTCGGCCTCTCGCAATACCCAGCGGTCGCCGGATTTCTCATATTTGCGTTTCACCGCCGCCCAGGCGACGCGGT
>JAYSPJ010000721.1:0-4978 GCA_043722155.1 Bradyrhizobium sp. | reverse complement strand
CGATCGCGCCAGCGACCAGCGGCATGGCACCAGCAAAAAACCGCACCCTGAAAGGAGGCGACGGCAAAAGTGCTTGTGCGGGATTGGCTGGGGCGGGGCGTGTCGTTCCGGCCAATCCCGCGCTGGCCCTTGCCGAGCCGATTCAGAGCGCGTGCGGGGCCTTCATATGAACATCGCACCCTGGACGATTTTCAATCGGCCAGAGCGCGGCATCAGCCCCGCTCATCATCTGGGGCGCTGCGGGGCAGGCTGTGCAAAAACTGCCTGAAGAACAAGGAAAGATCCTCTATGCGAGGATAATCATCCAAGCGTCCTTGGCTCAATGCCCCGTGGCGTAGCCTTCTTCCGGTCGCAGAATATCAAGAATCGCACATTCGGGCACATTATCACCCGAGCATTGCGCGGCGGTTTGCGACAGGAGCGCTTCGATGCGCCGCAAGTTGGCAATCCGCTGGCGCACATCCGCCAGATGCGCCTCGGTTTTGTGTTTGACCTCGGCGCAGGTTTGTAGCCCGCTGTCAGTCAACGACAGGAGCGAGCGTGTCTCTTCCATCGCGAACCCCATATCTCGCGCGCGCAGGATGAATTGTAACCGCTGCACCAAATCTGGCGAATATACGCGGTATCCATTGGCTGAGCGTGGCGGCGGCGGCAGCAACCCGACCTTCTCATAATAGCGGATGGTTTCGAGGTTGCACCCGGTCAGCTTTGCCAATTGCGCCCGCAGCAAGCCTGTCTGTTGTGCCATAAAATACCTCTTGAGTCTGTATGCACTACAGAGATTACAATGGTTGCCAAGTGTTTCGATAGGAGTTTTTTCGCAATGTCATCAGCACAGGAAACGGGGCCATCAACGCTCGCTCCCGACACGGGTAAAAAGGGGACAAGCTGGATCGCCGCCGGGGCTCTGATCGGGGCCGGGCTGGCATCGGCCTGTTGCGTCGTGCCGCTGCTGCTAGTCACGCTTGGCATTTCAGGTGCGTGGATCGGCAATTTGACGGCGCTGGAGCCTTACAAGCCCTATGTCGCTGCCGTGACGCTGGCGCTGCTCGGCTACGGGTTCTGGCACGTCTATTTCAAACCGACGCCCCTGTGCGAGGACGGCTCCTACTGCGCCCGCCCGCAATCGGCGCGGACGACCAAGATCGCGCTGTGGCTGGGTCTGGCCATCGTCATCATCGCGCTCACCCTCGACTGGTGGGCACCCTATTTTTATTGAAAGGAATGACCCATGAAAAAGACACTTATGATCGGCTTGGCCGTAGTGGCGATGGCCGGGACTGGCGTTGCCTACGGGCTTGATGGCGAGGCACAGGGCCGTCCTGCGGCGAGTGCGGTTGCTCAGCAGCAGACGACCTTCGCCATTGAACACATGACCTGCGCCACCTGCCCAATCACCGTGCGCAAGGCGATGGAAGGCGTAGCCGGTGTCAGCTCGGTGCAGGTGGACTTCGCGACGAAGACGGCACGCGCCACCTATGATCCGACGCGCACGACGGCAGCGCAGATCGCGGCGGCTTCGGCCAATGCAGGTTATCCGGCCCGCGTCGTTCAAAACTGATCGCGGCGCGCACGAGAAAGCGAGTTTTCATGAGTGATTGTTGTCCCCCGCCTGTGTGGGGAGGATTTGACGTGGCCGTTATCGGTGCGGGATCGGCAGGGTTCTCCGCCGCGATCACCGCCTCTGATCTTGGCGCGAAAGTGGCGCTCGTCGGTCATGGCATGATTGGCGGCACCTGCGTCAATGTCGGCTGTGTCCCGTCCAAGACGCTGATCCGCGCTGCCGAGGCCGTGCATGGCGGCCTTGCTGCCCGCAGATTTCCGGGTCTTGGCGGAAGCATCAATCTTGAAGACTGGTCCGCGCTTGCAGCATCAAAGGATGAACTGGTCTCGGGGCTTCGCCAGAAGAAATATATCGACTTGCTGCCTGCCTATCCGGGCGTATCTTATGTCGAAGGCATGGCGCACTTTGCCGATGGCAGGCTGATGGTTGGTGATACGCCCATGCCGGTCGGGAAGATCATCCTGGCAACCGGCGCACGCGCTGCGGTGCCACCGATTCCGGGACTGGACGCGGTGCCTTACCTCACCAGCACCTCGGCACTGGCGCTCGACCGTCTGCCCCGATCGCTGCTGGTGATCGGCGGCGGGGTGATCGGCTGCGAATTGGGGCAAATGTTTGCCCGCCTTGGCGTGTCCGTCACCATCTGTTGCCGCAGCCGCTTGCTGCCCGAGATGGACCCGGAAATCAGCGCAGCCCTGCAAACCTATCTGGAGGCGGAGGGCATCCGGGTGCGCACCGGTGTCGGTTATCAGCGGGTTGTGCAAACCGATGGCGCAGTCGAACTCAACTGCGAGAGCCAGTCAGGCGCGACTGCGGGGGTGCAGACCATCGTGGCAGAACAAGTGCTGATCGCCACTGGTCGCCGCCCGAACAGTGACGGGCTGGGGCTGGAGGCGCGGGGCGTCAAACTATCCCGCAATGGCGGGATCATCGTCGATGATTATCTCGAAACCACAGTGCCAAGCATCTATGCGGTAGGGGATGTCACGGGGCGCGACCAGTTCGTCTATATGGCCGCCTATGGGGCGAAACTGGCGGCGCGCAATGCGGTTGGCGGCAATGAACACCGATATGACAATGCCACCATGCCAGCGGTGGTGTTCACTGATCCGCAGGTCGCCAGCGTCGGTCTCACAGAAACGGCAGCGCGGGCGCAAGGTCGCGATGTCAAAGTATCGCTGCTCCCGCTCGAACAGGTGCCACGGGCGCTGGCGGCGCGCGATACACGCGGGCTCATCAAGCTGATCGCTGACAAAGGCACCGACCAGTTGCTCGGCGGCCAGATCATGGCCCCCGAAGGGGCGGACTCGATCCAAACGCTGGCGCTGGCGATCAAATTCGGGATGACCGCCGCCGAACTCGGGGCGACGATTTTCCCCTATCTGACTACGGTGGAAGGGCTGAAACTGGCAGCACAGACCTTCGACATGGATGTCGCCATGCTGTCCTGCTGCGCCGGATAGCATATCAAATCAGTCAATTTTCGCTACCGCTGCAATCGCTGGCCGCCAGTGCGTCCAGTCTTAATCCCTCTCAATGGGGCAGGGGTAGGCCAAGCAAAAACGTTGATTGGAAACAGGCTTTCCGCCTGACTCGTATGATGAACGGATCGCCGACTTCCGCTGTTTTTGCGATGCGATCAGTCCTAACTTGAGTGTCGTCGCAATGGCGGGAGCGGGTCGATGAGTGGCTTCATTCAAGGACAGGATCGACATCAGGCAAGCCTTCTCCCGCCTTGTGTCGATGACTATGTAGGACAGGAAGCACTTGTCCGCGTTGTCGATGCGTTTGTCCTAAGTCTCGATCTGGCCGGGCTTGGTTTCGAACGGGCTATTGCAGCTGCGACGGGCCGACCGGGTTTTCATCCGGGCGATATGCTGCGCCTGTACATATGGGGCTATCTCAATCAGCTGCGCTCGTCGCGTCATCTCGAACGGGCATGCACGCGTGATCTCGAAGCCATGTGGCTCATGCGACGGATGACGCCGGATTATCGGACGATCGCAGCCTTTCGGCATGATAACCCTGAAGCCATCGTAGCCGTTGGGGCATCATTTATTCTGTTCTGCCGGGAGTCTGGGCTTGTCGCTGGCAACACCGTTGCGCTGGATGGCACGAAGATGCGAGCGGTCGCCAGCGCGAAGAACATTGCCGGGGCAGACCGCCTCACCCGCGACATCGCCCATACCGAGACGGAAATCGGCTACTACCTTGATCGCCTGGACATCGTTGACGAGCAGGTATCGCAGGACCTCGGGGATCAGCCCGTTCAGCGTCAGGCATTTTCTAGCGCGATTGCATTGCTTCAACGTCGCAAAGATCGCCTAGTGCGCAGGCAGGCCGAGCTGGCTGAACATGACGAACAAGTTGTGGTCTTCGGAGAGCCCGAGGCCAAGCCGATGGGATATGGTCGCGCGCCAAAGTACCAGGCTTATAATCTGCAAAGCGTCGTTGATGTTGAAAGCGGCCTGATCATCCATCACGATGTCGCAAGCGAAGCGAATGACAGCCAGCTCCTCCACCCGATGGCGCTGGCCACGATGGACGTGCTGGAGGTCGATAACCTCAATGTTCTTGCCGATGGCGGATACTCAAATGCCCGGGCTATCGCGGCTTGCGAACAGGACAATGTGAAGGTCGCAGCGCCGATTAAGCGCGGTGCGATGAGCGCGGACTACTTCCGCCCGATACAGTTCACCTACGACGAGGAAACCGACACGATCCGCTGCCCTGCTGGTGAAACGCTCAAGCCCTCGGGTAAACATACGCGCAACCGTGCGGTCAGATATCGCACGACGGCATGTCAGGGATGTTCGATCAAAGCCAAATGCACGCCGGGTTATCAGCGAACGATCCACCGACTGGTTGATCAGGGCGCACTGGATCGGATGGAAGCGCGAATAAATACCGATCCGAGCTTGATGACCATCCGGCGCTGCACGGTCGAGCATCCGTTCGGCACGATAAAGCGAATGTCCGGTGGCGGGCGGTTCCTTACACGGGGACTTCGAAGGGTAAAAGCGGAAGCGGCGCTCTCGGTCCTGGCCTTTAATCTCATTCGAGCCTCAAATGCCTTCGGAATGGCAAAGCTCACTCCGACAATCTGAACGGCAAGTGCCACTTCGGTAGCATCGTCATCATCATCGCGCGGCGTCGCCGAAACTCACGAGTTTTTGCACAGCCTGGGGGTGTCCCCGCAGAAGGGGTCTGCCGAGACAGGAAGGGCTCGGCGGCAGGGGAAGGCATTCCCCTTTCAGCATTCGCCTGCTTCACCAGGACTCGTTCACCTTGTCGCGTAAGCAGAATCCACCCCCCGCGTAAGCAGGTTTCATTGCTCGCGTAAGCATCATCGGGGCTGCTGACCAAGGCCGGTGATCATATACGCTGTCCGAGCCGCCTCCCTAGAAAACCTCG
>JAYSPJ010000720.1:0-6365 GCA_043722155.1 Bradyrhizobium sp. | reverse complement strand
GCCATCGGCGATGGTCACCTGAAAGCTGTGGCGTTCGAGATAAATCTCAATGGCCATGCAGACCATTGGGTCGTCGTCGACAACGAGAACACGTGGCATGTTGGCCCCCCGAGGCTGAAGATCGGCAGTCGGCAGTTCGTCAACCCCCGTACGGTAACGCAAGCGCGTCTTCCCCCCATTTTTTCCATATCAAAGACCCCAAGCGCCTCCGCGTCGCAAAATGCACGCGGATGTCGGGAGCCTTGTGCTGCGTTGGTCTTGCAGACACGGCCCGGCAGCGTCCGCACCCGAAACTCAATTTGTGAGAACTTCCTCCCTTGACTGGCTTGATGATGTCCTGGTTACGCCCTTTCGCTCCGACAGCGCGTTGGTGACGGCGGCCAGGGTGGCAACACGCGCGAATGGCGAGGCAGATATGTGGGTCGTCATCCACAACCAGAATCCGTCGCATACCGGGCTTTCTCCCGCCCTCTCTACGCGTTCAACCCACTTCAGTATTCATCGCGCTGTAATTTTGACCGCCGCGAATCAGTGCGTGATTCTCATTTCCGCCTCAATGCGAGGAAGTGTCTGCCCCATAGGGTGCATTGGAACCGGGTTGCAATTTATTGCTGACACAACGGAACTCCCCGGCCCGTCTTGCGTTCATGCGAGACCAGCAACCGAAGTTGATGATTGCGCCATTGGACGGCTCGCCACCGTCAGGCAAGAGAGTTTTTGCCCTTCCTCCCGCTCCCATCCAATCATCTGTTACAGGCTCTGCCCCGAGCGGAAATCGAGGCGCTGCGTCCGCATCTTCAGTTGGTCGAGTTGGTCAGGGGCACTGTCCTTGTTGAGGCCGGCGCGCCGCTGGTGCATGTGTACCTGCCGCAGAGCGGCGTCATTTCAATATGGACCGGCTTTTCCGAGGGACAGACGATAGCGGTGGCGATGATTGGCCGCGACAGCATCCTGGGCGTCGCGGTCGCGCTCGACGGAGGTGTATCGTTGACCGATGCGACCGTCCTGCTGCCGGGCAAGGCTTCAATGCTCGATGTCAGGTCGTTTCGGGCAGCCGTCCGCCGCAGTGTCACTTTTCGAACTCTGCTGGCGCGGCATGAGCAAGCGCTGTTCGCACAGGCGCAGCAATCCGCCGCATGTTATGCGTCGCACTCGGTCGAAGCGCGTCTGTCACGTTGGCTGCTGCATGCGCGCGATCTGACCAATGGCGAAAGCCTGCCGATGACGCAGGAAATCCTGGCGCAGATGATCGGAGTACAGCGCAACGCGGTATCGATTGTCGCCAGTGCAATGCAGAAGGCGGGAATACTGCGCTACAGCCGGGGTTGCATCGAAATCACCAGCGCCGAGGGGCTGAGAGAGACGTCCTGCGAGTGCTACAAGGCGGTCAGGGCGCAGCACAACCGCATGCTCAAGGCGCCGGATGATGATCCCGTAACTGACCGAGGCCGCCAACCGATATCCGCACGATAACGCTGATGTGAGTTAATCCGACCCACGGAGGCGTGGCTAGATACCGATCTCCTCTCGCCAACTATGCGCGCACGGCTTATGCTCTTGAGTTGGATATCGTGCACATGCGTTGGCGACCCTGACTCCCCTTCAAGGCAGGAGTTCATTTGGATTCGGCCCCTCGTTCACCCAACGGATTTTTGTCGGCGCTGGCCCCGGACGATTTCGAATTGATCCGCCCGTATCTGCGAACCATCGATCTGCACCAGGAAGCCGTACTGGTCGAGGTCGACGACACGCAGAAGCGCGCATACCTGCCACACAAGGGCGTGATCTCTCTCATCGTAAAACTCGCGAAGGGAGAGAACGTTCAGATTGCGATGATCGGCCGCGACAGTATCTTCGGCTCGTTCTCTGCGCTGGGCGATCCGACGGCGATGAACAGTGCCGTCGTGCTGGTGCCCGGCATCGCCTCGACGCTCGACGTCGATCGCCTGCGTGCCGCCGCCGACCAAAGCGCGACGTTCCGGGCGACCCTGGTGCGGCATGGACTGGCGGTGTACGCGCAGATCCAGCAGACCGCCGGATGCAACGCCGCGCATACGGTGGAATCCCGGCTGGCGCGATGTCTGCTGCACACGCGCGACCTGTCGGGCAGCAACAACCTGGTTCTGACGCAGGAGTCGATGGCGCAGATGATCGGCGCGCGCCGCAACAGCGTATCGCTGGTAGCCAACACGCTGCAGCAGGCCAGGTTCATCCACTACAGCCGGGGGCATATCGAGATCACCGACTTCGATGGTCTCAGCAAGACCTCCTGCGAATGCTACGCGACGGTGAAGGCCCAGTACGAGAGGTTGATTCATCCTCGCTGCCGGCGCGAGCACATCTAGGCTTGCCGCGAACCAGCGGTCTGGCCAGACCGTGCGAGCATGATCGCCGGGATATCGCTCAAGACGATGCACTTGCGCACCACGACCATGAGCGAGTCCGTACAATTACGGAAAACCCCGCAGTGCATGGAATATTAATTCGGCGGGAATTAACGGGCTGTTCAATGACCGCTGCTAGTTGTCACGGTGCTGACGGGCGTGAATTCGAGAAAAGCATCGAAGATCTTCTTTTGAATGCTGCGAGTATCTCACCGGTGCCGGCAATTTGCGAACCGCGCGGAGTAACTACATGGCCTTTGATTTATCGATGCCGATCCTGGTGGTCGATGACTACAACACCATGATCCGGATCATCCGCAACCTTCTGAAGCAGCTTGGCTTCGAAAACGTCGATGACGCCAGCGACGGATCGGCCGCGCTCGCCAAGATGCAGGGCAAGAAATACGGCCTGGTGATTTCGGACTGGAACATGGAGCCGATGACCGGCTACGATCTGCTCCGGGAAGTTCGCGCCAGTCCGGAGCTTTCGCAAACGCCCTTCATCATGATCACCGCGGAGTCGAAGACCGAAAACGTCATCGCCGCGAAGAAGGCCGGCGTCAGCAACTACATCGTCAAGCCGTTCAATGCCGCCACGCTGAAGACCAAGATGGAAGCGGTATTTCCGGGGGCGGCCGAATAGCATACCGCGCCCGATCCAATCGGCCATTTGCGGCCGCGATCATCCGCAGCCGCCACAGGCACGCCAGCGGCGAATTCGAACTCTCCCCGCTGTTCGCCGGCCTTGCTTCGCCCTGCACGAAAGACATCACAAAGGCGCCTGTCCCGCTCTCCGCCGCCGCACCGCCGGTTAACGCGGCAGTACTACTACGGCGTGGGATTTTCATACACGGATAACAATAAGCGGCGATATTGCGTGAGCAGAGGAGAGCTTCATGTTTACGTTTGAAACGACCGACCAGAAAGAAGTCCGGCGTTTTCGTATCGCGCAGTTCAACGGCAGAACCGCGACGATCCGATCCGGCGATTCGACGGTCACCGGCCACGTGCGATCGGTGCTGGAAAGCAAGTCGAGCATCCCGATGCGGTGGACCATCACGATCGTCCCCAGCGAACCCAGGATCAAGGTCGAGACGCTGCGGCCGACGCCTCGCGTTCATGCCTTCGTGGAAGACTTTTATTGAGCGGCAGGATCCCCAAGGCATCGACGTCCAAGCCGTGGGCGTCCAAGGCATCACCGGCTTGGCAGCTTTGTCGATTAATCCGAGACTGAAGCCGTCAGGCGCATGACCGCGACCGGGCGATGACGGACCACCGGCGCGTCGCGCGGTCCGGCGCTACACGCCACCCGGATTCAGCAGTGCGGTGCGGACGAGGTCCGCCGTGTTTCGCGCGCCGAGCTTTCGCATCGCCTCGGCGCGGTGGCTTTCGAAGGTCCTCGGGCTGATGCGCATCCGCAAGGCGCCCTCCTTGTTGGAGCATCCCTCGCTGATGAAATTCAGAACCTCGCGCTCCCGCTTCGTCAGCGGCTTCTGACCGGGCTCCGATGCGAACATGACGCCCTGCGCGCGATCCTTGACCCGGCGGGTACGCATTTCCCAGCCAGCCGCGCGGCCTGGCACAATGACGGTTTCCTCGTGCGTGCCGGCAATCTGCTTTATCATGGCGCAGACGCGCTCGGTTTGCTGAAGTGCATTCTCCACCACTTGCTGCAGGTAAGCCCGATTACCGTCGGTGTGCGTAAGCTGGTGGCTGTGTTGCTTGATTTCACCCACGTAGAGCAGCAGCGCGGTCAATGGCCCGTTGAGCTGGCGCGCGATCGCAGCTCCCGCTTCATCCATCGCCTTTGTTCGCGCCGCGGACAGCCGGACAATGTCGAGATCGTCGCCGCCGATCGGCGCGCTGCCTTCCGTCCACTTCGAAAAGGGCGAATCAGTGATTCGGTTTTCCTGCTGCGACATGTAATTTGTTTAACGACCCTCTGCTGTTTGAGAGTTAATTTTGTACCTAGTAAGACTACGGTGATTTTATCCGAGCCTTGGGTCGCCGCCGACGACGATTCCGCGCGAGATCGTGCATATTGCGCCACAAACACACGAATCGCGCCAAAACCTCAGTAGTTCTACTGACAGAAAAACTACCCCGGTCACGAGTGCGCGGGCCCGTAGTTTTACGGCCCGTCGTTTTACTTCTTAATCTGGCGCCAACTATTTTCGTGGTTCCATTCTCGGCAGGCCGATCGCTGACACCAGATCAAACCGCGCGCAAAAATTGAATCGCAATGGCACTGAGCGAACGGATCCAGGAGTTTCTGCAGCGGCTGACGCCGCCGACACGCGGCAGCCTTCTGACCGAACTCGAGCGGCTGGAAGTCTGCGGCGCCGAAATTCCGGGCGCTGCGCCGGTTCTGGAGAAACTGCGCGCCGAATTCCGCAAGGATGGATCGACTCAGAATCGCGCCAACAATCCTTCGCGACTTTTCTACGCTCCGCTGGAGCCGCTGCTGATCGACGCCGATCCGGACCACGCCAATTCGGGGCGGATATTGCGCGGTTCGCTGTCTCCCATGTGGGAATGGATCAGCCGCGATCTTCTGCCGACGATGGCGCGCGACTATGCCGGCGCGGTGAACAAGCTGATCGCCGCCGACAATCAACGAGAAGCCCAGCGGGTCGTCGACACCTTTCAGACCAAGGTCATCAAATCTCTCGAGAATACGCTGGGCTCACCGGATGCCGCCGGTCAGGCCCGGGCCAAACTCGCGACCTATACGACTGCGCGCTCGGCCTATGTCGATCTGGCCAAGATCCTTTGCGTGCTGCGCGCACGCGATGCTCTCGCCAAGTTCAACGATGCGCTTCCGGTCAAGATCGCGGAATTCGACGACGCACAAGTCTCCAAAATTGCGTCCTTGCTGGAAGCGTTCAAAAAAAAGCACTCCGACGCGCTGCCCTTTGCGCTGGCGTTGGTGGCCAGGCGACTGAAGTCTTCATGGCAATTGATCCGCCTCGCCACCAAGGCCGCGCCGAGCAAGAATGCCGCCGACATCGCCGCCGCGCCGTATGCGATCGCGGTCTCGATGGTGCTGGATCGGCTGGATAACGGTCGCTCGGCGTTGCGCGTTGCCCTGAAAAACAACCGGGTACTGGTCGCGAAGGAAATCCTGACCGAAATCTACGACACCGAATACGCCTTGCGGGTCCGCATCGATCTGCTCGACGAATCCGAGTGGGGACAGCGGCTCGAGAAGCTGATCGGCGCGACGGCAGCTCTCGTCGAGATAGAGGTAAGCCGGTTTCCCGATAATGTCAGCCATATCCTGGGATCGCGCCGCCTGCGGAGCTATCAGTCCCTCTCCGGCCGCTTGACCTATCTGGCGTGGAAGGGACGCGATGCCCTGGCCGGCGGAGCGGCCTTCTGCAGGAAACTCGTCAGCGCGGGCTGACAAGCCCGCGTCCCCGCGTCGGCTGGCGGTCGTCCCGGCGGCTGAGCCCGTCGCTCGATGATCGGTTGGAGCTGGAGTCATTTCGGTTCTGATTGAAATCGGAACCGGGCCCTGGTCTCTGTGTATTGACGCGTTTTCTTTACGCGAACCGGCACCCACTTCGCTCGAAAACGCCAAGAGGGCGCTACGAGCGCCTGATGTGCCGCAGGTTCAGAAACTTCTCGAGAAATCGTCCCGAGAGCACGAACCTCAGCCACCAATATGCCATCCGCCGCGTCTTCATCTGCCCGGTCCTCGATGCCGGGAGTACGCCCGGCCGCATCGTGAGTAACGCCGGGGCTGTCGGCCGGATGTGACATGCTTCACATCTTGCCAAACAAACGTTGGGTTGGTTGCCGGTTGAAGGGCGCACGAAAAAGCCCGCCGGTTTGGCCGGCGGGCCTTGATCACATGTCGCTGGTAGCGCGAAACGATCCTCGTGATTCCGGTACATCCGCGGAAATCGGTGGGATCGGTTGGCGTTACATGGCGCGGAGGTTTTCCGCGCTGGTCTTGCCGCGCATGCTGTCGACCTT